>CAZWSD010000001.1:0-21279 GCA_964636535.1 uncultured Acidobacterium sp.
TTCGGGTTATCCAGCAAGCGCCGGGGCAATTGCAACGTCTTCCTGACGTTTTACCAGTCCGCCGTCCGCCGATCCTACTCTTCCGAACTCAGGCAATCCGCATGTCAGAGCAATGGGCCAACTGTTTCCCGTAGTCGCCGGCGCGGCGGTCTTGCAGGCCTGATTCATCGCTATGTTGATCGGTCCCAAGATCGTTATTAAGTTGATGGCAAATCACCAAGGCACTCATTCGCATTTCGGGGTTGGATTTTTCAGGCTGGATATTGTCCCGTCTCGCGCAGAGCGACAAACGAGAAGTTGCAAGTCATACCGGCGGTCAGGTGAAGTTGTGATTTGGTAGCTTCAACCTGATCCACGACCGGCAGCTCCGATCGACGAAAGCGATTCCCGACATTGGATGAAGGAAGAAAATTCGGGCTGATCCCCCACGGCTCAGCCCATACTCCGCTCGGTTAATTTTTGGTAGCAAATTGGTAGCATTGGTAGCAAATTGGGCCGGTTTTACCGACTCAGCCGACTCATAAGTCCTTTGCCGTCAACAAATCGCCCCTCTGGACTTTCCATGGCATGGAAGAGGTCATCGGTTCGATCCCGATCAGGTCCACCAATCATTTCAATCACTTAGCGGCACCTTCCCCTCCCGACTTTGTCGCATTTTTGTCGCAAATTCCAAAACCTTACCGCGACCTGGTTGCGACACCCTTCCCTCCTTTCCTCCTGAAGAGAACATCAAGCCCTCTCCAACTTTTCCTTGGACTTCCGGAGTGCGCGAAACAGGGCGCCCCTGACGTCGTGACTCCTTGGGATAATTGCCGATGATGCCTGTGCCATTCAGTTCCTCATGAATCGAGGTCACCGTGGAGCGGACTCCGTCGTGCAAAGTTTGCATGTAGACATCGTGCTATCTAGTTCCACCGAACATCCCATATATCGGTCATGAGAGATTTGAAGGCCATGATTGCATCCGACATTCAGTTGAAGCTTGAGCGAGCGCTGGCATCGAGGGCCTGGCGCCGTACCTCTTCGACTTCGAACCGACGTTCTATATCAGAGACGGCGGACACATGGCTGGAAGAATCAATGGCTCGTGGGATCTCTATGTTACCCAGCGATGGGTCGCGCAACCGCAGGCGGAACTGAACTTCTACAGCAAAGACGACCGGGGCCGCCAGACGGGCTCGGGATTCTCGGATATCGATCCATATATCGGTTGGGCCTACAACGGCAAGTATGGAGATTCGGCCGTTTACACGCGTCAGTCTGGAGAAGCGACCCGTAACTCCAGCTTTGTCTTCGGAGTTCGCCTCGTGTATTGACGACCTCTGGGATAGAAGCGTCTCGCAGGATGTTACGCACTTTGTCGCCAGCGCACCGTTCCTGAGAGTACAACCCTCTGCATGAATCGAGGAACCTATGCGACACTTGCGCCGCCAAATTGTCCGCCGCTGGGGAACCCAGTCCAATCTGAATATCGTGGAGTATGTTTGGATCCTGTCCATGTTCGGAGTTCTGGCGAGTCTCAGGGATATCCGGATCGGGCTCTACCTCATTCCGCCTTTTGGGGCGACGCTGACCATACTGCTAGATCTTCCCGAGGCTCCAGTCGCGCAGCCCTTCGCATTGATCGTGGGTTCGGTTGTCGGAGCATCCGTGGGAACACTACTCAGCCTGTTTTCACGCGGATCACTGGTGGCCATCATCGCCGCCGTCCTGGCCTTCGGCGTTATTAATTTCATCCATGCGTACCACCCTCCAGGAGTGGCCCTGGCCATGTACCCCCTCCTGCTTCACCCTGGCCGCTGGTTTCCTTTGGCCGTCGTTCTTCCTTTTACCGTAATTGCAGCAGGATCGGCGGCCCTTCTAAGCATCCTGGTCAAGCAATGGCCCACTTATCCAAAGCCTCTGCGGGGCAATCGATGATTATAGTACTGCTTGTTGCCGGCGAAAACGCAGAATAAGTCAGTGCGTTGGGTTCGGCTATCTTCGCTGCATTGGTTTCTACCCATATTTTCACTTGCGACGATGCATAGACTCAGGCAGTATTGCACTGTGCCTCAACGTTGAGCTTCACGAGGTTCTTGATGCAGCTGTTCTCCCCCTTAGAGCTGTTTAAAGATCGAAGTCGCGGCGATCCCTCGGTGACCGTATGTCTGCTGGATGGCCCAGTCGACATGGGCCATCCGGCTCTATCGCATGCTTCGATTCGCCAACTCTCCCTCTCCTCTCAAAGTGCACTTGAGCCTTCTACGCATGGCACCAATGTCGCCGGTATCCTATTCGGCGACGGCGCGGACGTCAGCGGAATAGTTCCGGAGTGTCGCGGGCTGTCCATTCCAATTTGGCCAGCGCCATCCGCGCAGCCCAATGGATGCACGCAGGAAGACCTCGCAAAAGCCATCAACATGGCGCGCGCTTCCGGGACTGACGTCATCAACATTAGCGGCGGCGAACTGTCTCTCGACGGAAATGGGGCCTCCTCCGCGCTCGTGCAGGCGATTCACCAATGCCTTGAGCAGCATGTGCTTGTGGTTGCAGCTGTTGGCAACGAGGGGTGCCTTTGCCCGCACGTTCCTGCCAATCTGCCGGGAGTGCTGCCGGTGGGTGCAATGGATGAATCGGGACAGGCCCTACCCTTTAGTAACTGGTCTCCTTCCTACCAGAGTTCAGGTCTGCTGGCGCCTGGCAGTAGTATTACCACTGCCAGGTCCGGAGGGGGCTCACACTCTGTAACCGGGACGAGCTACGCAGCTGCGGTCACTAGCGGCGTGGTTGCATGGCTCATGAGTCAGCAACTCAAGCTTGGAATGAAGCCGGATGCGCTGGCAATTCGCGACCTGTTGCTTGCCACCGCTGACCGCTGCGATCCGGCTACTGAAACCCAGTGCGAGCGCGTTCTCGCCGGACGTCTTGACCTCGCAGCCGCGTATCGCCGGTTATTGATGTTGAGCTCTGCAGAAGAAGTATCTGCGGCTGGCGGAGCGGTGCCGGCTTGCCATACATATTTGACGGGCGCTGTTGATGCAAGAGCGCTTGAGAGTAGTGCCTTTACTTTTTCCGAACTGGATCCTGAGCTGCAGGGTCCTGATCTACTGTGTACCTTGAACCGAATGGAGCTGACGATGACCGAATGGACGCCGCAAGAGAATTCAACAACCCCTGCCCCCGCTCCGAGCGCGCCCGCGTTTGAGGTTGGAGCCGCCTCAACCCTTCGGCAGCCCGGAGTTGCCGCGGCTGGTGTCGATCCCTCCGGCTGCGGCTGTGGCTGTGACAAAGACGCCGCGCTCGTCTATGCTGTCGGCACCATTGGATACGACTTTGGCAGCCGGGCGAAGTTCGACTCGTTCTCTGCGGAGATGTCCGCGGGTGGAAGATCCGTCAATCCCTATGATCACGCGGCGATGGTCGCATACCTTGCCCAGAACCCATTTGCGGCGCCTGACCTTATCTGGACCCTGAACATTGAGGCCGTGCCCGTTTATGCGCTGCAGCCTTCGGGTGCCTACAGCGCACGAGGTTACGAATTGCTGGCGAAGCTGATGGGCGAACAGGCCTTGAGCGGCGGGGCGAAGATGGTCTCTGCCCCTGGAAGCATCCGCGGGACTGCCACGTTGCAGAGCGGACAACAGATTCCTATCGTGATGCCTGCATTGCGAGGGCTCTTCCCCTGGTCCGTCGACACGTTGCTAGAAACTGCGGTGAAGGGCCTTGGCGAGGGAGAATCTGCGGCGCGCCGTGCGCAGTATGCCAACTTCTTCCAGCGCTTCTTCTATGAACTGCGCAATCTCGGCCGTACCTCCGCCGAACGCGCCATCAACTTTGGCGGGACGATTGTCTTCAGCCTCGGTGAGCTGTTTACCGGCAAGATCGACGGCGATCTCGTGCTGCATCGCATCGAGGTGTCCAGGAGTTTGATTGCCCCGCAGGGTGGCGACTGCTGGGACGTCAGCCTGCTCTTCTTTCATCCAAGGCAGATGCTTGAGCGCTCTCGCGAAGTGCTGCGTTTCACCGTCGACGTCAGCCAGGAGATTCCCGTGCGCGTCGGTGCGGTCAACTCCTGGGCAACCTATGCGAGCATCGGTTAGGCCGACACGATGACGTCAGCCACACACGTAGGCCAACACGCCATGGACACTTCAGCCGGCGAACACCTCGATCTGTTCGTTGCGCTGAAGCGTCGCGGTGTGCGCGGCATGAGCGTGACGAGGAGCGTCAAGCTATCGGCTGGAGCCCTTGAGGCCGGCCGATACTCCGTGCGCTTCGATCCCACGACCGACAACATGGAAGCCGCGGCGGCAACCTGCCGTCAACTGCGGCTTCCGCATCAGGCCGAGGCCTGGATTCAGACCCAGATGGGGGGATGGTCATCCCTCGGACCCCTGGCCTCCGCGCGCGTGCGGGGCCGAACGTTTTATCGCGCGTACTTCCGTACAGGCGAGGAGAAGGCAGGTGCTTTCTATGGCCGCGCCGTGGAGTGGAGCGCCGGTGGTGCGGCAGAGTCCGGCTATAAGCATTATCGGTTGCTTGATATGCATACGCCTGCTGCCGTCGATGAGAATCTTAGGGGCCAACTTCAACTCCGTGGCGATCTCGAACGCAGCGCTTATACCGTCTGGCTCGATATCCTCAGGATGGGCGGAGAACGTGTTCAACTGCTTGAAGTCACCGAATCCGATGGAGCGCGGCTCTCCTATGACGCCGCACCGGCCTTTCCCGAACCGGTCACAATGGAGCAGGTTTCTCCTTTTTGGCGGCGAGCCTGCGCGGCCTTCGGCGCAGACGATGGATTGGCTTCAACGATCGCGAACAGCCTTAGCGGCGGAGCGCTCGAAAACACCACCTTTGGTCGTGACACCAGAGGCGGGCTGTTCATGGCCTTATACTTTGGCGCCTATGAGGAGCCATTCGCGTTAGGCGCCTCCGGTTCCTCGAAGCCAACCACATCGGGCGGCTTAATACCCTCCGATACGAAATCTTCGGCGGGCAGCCTAGTCTTCGTTCTGGGACAAGTACGCGTGGTCGCAGTGGACGAGCAACGCCGTTTGCGCGAGGCACTGCCGACGAACGGCCTCTTGCTGCATGATTCAAGCCCCGGGGCCGCGTTGCTTTCAAGCCTGCTCGACGTGCATCCCGAAGCATCCTCGGAATTGGACTGGACGATTGAAGTCGCGGGTAAACCGACCTACGTTCTGCAGATTGGGGATGACGGAGCTGACTATGCCAACGATTCCTTAAGGGGTCTGGTCCGCTCCATGAGTGGGCCCATCGACTCCAATGCCGCGTCCGACCCGGTTCTGGTTGCCATCGGCGGCCGCCTCACGGGCGACACCCACACGGTCGCCGGCATCCCTCTGCCGGTCCTCATACCCTCCCCGTCTGCCATGTTCAGTTGGACACCCCAAACACTCCTGCACTCGACACAAGGATCAATCCCCGCATCGCTTGGCTCGACACTCAACCTGTTCCGTGAGCTATCAAAACAAGCCGGCCAGCGCCCCTCGGACCGCGCCATGAACTTCCTCGCCACACAGCCGGACGCGCTTGTGCCGGTGCTTCGTTCGGCCGAGGAGCGGGGCGTGGCGCTCAACTGGATTTCCACAGACGCACACAACATCAACCTGTTCGGCATGGACCGTATCGATGTAACTCTGCACTTCAAACCCATCAGGCCGCGGTCTACTGCGAGTCTCGATGCGATCTATACCGTAGATGTAAGTACGGCGTCGCCTTTTATGACGGGACGCGCTTCTCTTCTGGAGAGACTATGACATCCCCGTCTCCGACTCTCACCTCCTGCGTTCTGCGAAGCCTCAGGCCGGCTTGCATGGTGACCTGTGGCAAGCACCACGCCCCATACGAACTTCGCTTGAAGCGGGCAGTTGCAACAGAGCGCTTCGGCTTACAGAAAGGAAATGAGGATGCGACTACCTGCACACAGAGAACTATCCGCCGCTGGCTTTGGCTGGAAGCCCGCCTTTGCCACGTCCGCTGAAGGAGGAGTGACTCCCCAGGGAATCCTGCCTTCCTCCTGCTGTGACGGCAACGTCACCATCACATCTCCGCAGGGGCAGCAGCTGTATTCCGGCACGTCCGGCTGCTGCTACGACGCGGGTCAGGCCTACTGCTATCCCTGCTCGGGCATGCAGCAGCGCTGGGATGACTATGCTCGCCAGCATTTCCCTGCCTGCCAGGGATCCACGCCCTGCGCTATCAACCTGGGCGGTTGCGGCAGGCTTACTCCTTACTGCTAAAGCATTCTCCGGGTTGCTGTGTCACGAAGCCTCGAACCTGTAGTCAGCGCGACCAACAGCGAGCGTCGGCGATGTACAGGCTCAAAAGGCCACTTCTACCCGGGAAATGCCGTAGCAGATCGCTCGCTGCGGAGAAGTTCAGGCACTTCTCCGCGGCGGCTTAACCTGCATCTGTCCTCGACGGCGGACTGAGCGATATTACGAGCCCTTTCCCATCGCAATGAAATTGGCGGTGAAAACAGGCGTGTAACTCCAAATGGTGGAGGTGACCGTTATCGGCGTATTCGCGGGCACAGGCACGCAAATCGAGGTAGGCAGGAATGCCTTCTGCGAAGCAAGCCAGCCGCCCGCGATGCTCGCAATGAGGTTGCCGCCAAACTGGATCACCACAGTGCCCCCAGCCATGTACTCCGTTGCATCTCCAGGCGACGTAATGGCAATCACGATAATGCCGTCCGTCTTGTACGTCCGACTTATTTTGTCTGACTGGTTCGACTTGAGCCCGAGCGCCACAGGCTGCTGCATCAACTGAGCGGGCCCATTTCCAACCAGCGTGCCGTTGACAGTGAGATTCCGGGCCGTGAGCAATGACGTGACGCCCGCATCGCCGAATGAGCCCTGCGCGCCGGAGACCGCACCCGATGCCGTAACCGATGCTGCCTTGATCGACGACGAGGCGCTGATGTCAGCGGCCGTCAGCGTCTTTGCGAGTGTAGTCGGCCCGTTCACAATCAGCTCGCTCAGGATAGGAGCGGGGTCTTGCACCCCGACCGAGGTACTTAGCGAAGCCACGACCGGCGCACCGCCCGGGAGCTTTGCCCTCACCTTCACGGTGAAGACCGTGTTGTCTGTCAGCGGAGGCGAGAGCCATTCGCCTACCTTGTCCGGTTTCTGCGGAGGCGCAGGCCCGTCAGGTGTTGACTGGAAGATGTCGAACGCCGTGACTTCCATCACTGAAGCGTTCCACAACAGCGTCACGCGTGCATTCAGCGGTACCTGGGCAACCGGCGCGTAGGAGCTGCCATCGACAACGGTAACAGACAGTGAGTTGAAGTAGAAGCTGTCTGAAAACGTTGTGATCTGGAAGTATGCAAAGGCCGGGTCCAGATTCACCAGCGACTCCTTGACGGTGACCGTCGCCGAGCTCGGCTGGAAGATCGTCTGAAATTGATACAGTTGCAACACCACTGAACCATTGCTCGGCAGAGTTACGGAGCTGCCCACCTTTGGGCCCAGCTTATAGGTCGCTTCGCCGGAGCTGACCGGGGAAGGCGGCGGCGTGACGTTCCAGCTTTGCCCGTCAGAAACGGCATAGTTCACCCCCTGCGTGGTCTGCATCAACGCATTGCTGTCTCCCACGTTGAAGCTGATTGAGATCGAACTGACCGCGACCGGATTGTCCGTCTCGTTGGTAATCACGATTTCCAGAGATGCCAGTTTTGGATCCTTACCCGGCAGGCTCACGGTCAATGGCGCTGGATTCACCTGCGGTGCGTACGTCAGCACCGTGTTGCTGTCCGGATCCACACTGATCCAGCGGTTCGGCAAATCCAGAAGCTGCTTCTTCTCCGACATAGTTGACCTCAAGAAGTTTGTATCAGCCGCGCAACTTCTTCCGGGCGTCTCGTGCTGCTTTTCGGGCGCGTTCACCTGGTGCATTGGCGAACGCGCCGGAGAGCTGCAACATACCGCGTCGCAGCACAGGCGCCACCGCTGTAAGCGTCGCTGTGGTGTTGTTCGGCAGCACAAAATACGGGACCGGCCCCGTATCACCGGCTTCTACCCAGCTCCAGGTACCCGTTGTCACCTTGGGCAGCGGCATCAGCAGGGATGTGAATGCAGGCTTGTCCTCTGTGGCGGCTGTCATCTGCTGATCCGTCAGAATCCCGTCGATGCGGAAGCTCACATTCACGGCTGAAAGCGATGCGGAGACAGATTCAGCGGGCGCCGCCACCTGCACATCCGGCAGAATCGACGTGCGCGCATGCACCGCCGCCCGGGGGTCTACCAGCATGGAGATGTACTGCGGAGTCTGGTTGTCGGCCAGCAGGTACAGGTAGTTGTTGTTTACACCGATCGGGTGAAGATACTGGCTCCGCTTCGCGCCGGACTCGCGCAGTACATTGAAGCGGCTGTAGTCATCGGCAGTGAAGTACCCAATCAGCCCATCCTCCACATTGGCGATGTCGCCCAGCTGCACCGCAAACTTGTATCCCGCAACCTCTGGCGTGCCGGGTTGAAAAGTATATTGCCAGCTCGGATCACCGTCAATCGGTCCTTCAAACTGAAACTGCAGGCGCGCGCGCAGCATGGCCAGCGGCCTGCCAATCAGCACACTCAGGTGATCGTCGAAGGCGGAGTCCGCCGGAGCAGTCGACCACAGCGTCTCGTCGATGGCGCGCTGAAACGCGAGAAACGTCTCCGGTGACTGCTTCTTCAGCTCCAGCAGGAAAGGCCCGAAGTGCGGTATATCGTCAGCGATAGCCTGCAGGGTGGCATAGGGTGAGTACGGAGCCGCCCGCCAGCAAACCTGTCTGTTGCCGTCAACGGCCACACCAACAAATAGCTCACCGAGTGCAACTCCATCCCTGCGATAGGCAGTCAGAGCCTCATCCAGGTGATTGGGCACAACCCAGCCGCAGATCGGATCTGCCTCCATCGGCCCCTGCACCGGCACGTGATCCAGTTGCGAAGAGACGAGTTCGAACTGTAAGCGTGCAGGCTGCAGCAGCGATGGCTTCAGCTGAACAAAACTCTCCGCCGCGTTGGGCACGACCTGATAGCCTACCGCCTCTGCGACCTGCAGCGTTCCCGGTGTCGCCATCATCGCCGCGGGAATCGTTCCAGTAAGGTGGGTATTGTCAACGTAGATCGTCGCCAGCGGCGTCGTACCGGAGTAGAGCTGCGATGCCGGTGAGAACCCCACCCCATACACGTCGATGTTCGTCGCTGCCGAGCCTGCCTGTATCACCGGCGGCTGTAGTGAGCCGAGCGTGGGCCCCGGAGCGATCATCAAATCCAGCGCGTTTGAGGTCCCACCGAGTGCAACAACCGTCACTGCGGCCGTTCCCGCGGTGGAGATCGCTTCTGACGGAACCTGCGCGACCAGCCTATCCACCGCGGTCGCCCGCGTTGGCAGCGCCTTGCCGTTCAGATACACCGTAGCGTTTGCTCCGAAGTTGACGCCGGTTACGGTCAATGGAAACGTATCCGCCTGTGCCATACCCGCGAGCACAATCGACGGTGTGATCTTCATCAAGCCGGGCGTGGCCGCTACCACTAGCGGTACCGCCGGAGAGCTCTGTTGGCCGCTGACTACAGCGATCTGCACCGTCGATGCCGAAGCGACCAGTTCGGCCGGGACCGTCGCGGCCAATTGCGTGGACGACACGAACGCAGTCTGCAGCGCTGTTGCGTTCCACATCACCCGCGCCCCTGCCGCAAATGCCGCGCCGCTCAGTGCTAGCGTTCTGTCGCCGGGGCCCACCGCGAGCATCGATGGCTCCAATGCGCCAATCACTGGTTCCGCCGTCACCCGCAGTGGAAGCGGCGCGGTCGAGACCACCGGCGTCAAATCCTCCGGCAGGAAAAGATTGATGTTCTTGTAGTTGCTTTGATTGATCGGCCACAGCGCTTGGCCCCACTCATCCACTACCACCAGATTGACAAACGCGAACTGCCCTGCTCGCCAGGGACGATATAGCGTCTGATAATTCGCATTTTTCGGGATATTGCCAATCGCCGGACTGAAACCTCTCGCGTCCCCAATCAAGGTTGCGAGGTTTAGAGTAGAACTCACAGTCGCCGTTGCCGGGCTGATATACGTCCCTGCGGTGCGAAGTTGCAGCTGATCGTTAAAGCCGTTGAGTGCCTGCGACAGGAGATCCCATCCGTCCTGATCCTCAATAAACTTCAGCAAGGCCTCAAAGGCCTTTCGGTCTTCCTCGGACAGGTAAGGATTGTCATTCAGGAACTGCAGGATGCGTGATTTCAGATTGAACGAGGCCGCCGGTGTCAGTTGGATGCCTCCCGCCAGAACTTCATTCGCATCAACACTCGCCTGCGAGCCGTTCCAGTAGTAGGTGCCCTCGCTGTACGTCCAGTTGGGTGCGGTCGCACTCCCGTACTCGATCGGATAGTAGTACACCTGCCACAGCAGTTGCAGGGGATGCCACGGATTGCTCTGCCATGTCTGAACCGCATCCACGGGGTATATACCCACGGCCTTTTGCGGATCGGCCATCGCCGCTTGAATTTGATCCAGCGGAACACTCGGCACCGCGGCCTGCACCATCATCGCGTTTGCGGGATCAAGCAGGAAGAACTCGTTCATAAGCAACTGCACAAACCCGGCCGTCCACGGGGCGCCGCTCACGCCGGAAAGATCCGGCTGCGGAATCCTGAGATTAGGCGTGGCAGCCGTCACAACCACGTCCTTTGCGACTTCCACCCCCCTCACCCGTTCGTCAGGCATGCGGCAAAGGATCTTGCCTTTCTTGTCCACGATGCCCGAGGTACCGGCGCCTGCGATCAGCACCACCGGATTGTTCGGCTCGAAGTAGTTGTCTGCCGAGGAGCGCTTGAGCTGGCGGCTCTTCGGCAGATTGTGCTCGGCAGCGTACGTGTCGATGGCCTTCTGCAGCTCTTCCGGCGTATTGCCGTGCGGTACAAGCTTCAGTGCGGCCAGCATAACGTCGCGTTGCGCACTGGTCTGCTGAGCGATCGTACCTTGTGTATTCGCGTCCAGTTGCTGCAGCAGCGCCGTTCGGTCCTGAAGGCCCGGAATCGGAGTCTTACCCTGGAACGCGTCGTTGTAGATCTTGTACTTCCACCACGTCACATAGAGCTTCTCCTGCAACGCACTCAGCGCGAGCCTCGCGGCATCCAGGGCGGACTCGTTCGCATTCAGTTCCTGCAGCCAGGTCTCCTCTTGCAGGATCTCCTCGGCGGACAACTCGTCCGTGCTGTCCGGCGCATTCACAATCTCCCAGCGGTACCCGCCGGAATATCTCTGGAAGTAGCTCGCGCGAATCTTCTCATCCACCACGGCAAGCCCGTCCGGGCGATCCAACTCGTCGATGAGTCCCAGCTGAAAGGCCTGTAGCAGCATCGGGTCGATCGATATCCCCTGCTGCTGTGCTTGAATCTCGATCAGCGCCGTAAGTGCCTGTACCGCCGTGTTGCCGACTGCAATCGACGTTGTGCCGCTCGGTGCTCCTCCGGCCGGCTGCGTGGAACCCTGCCAACTGACGCCTGTCAACGTGCCATAGAGCATGGACGAGTTGGTGAACCCGTCCAGCACCGAACTCGGCGGCAGCTCCCACTTGTTTTTTTCAAGCGCGG
Source organism: uncultured Acidobacterium sp. (assembly GCA_964636535.1). Taxonomy (GTDB): domain Bacteria; phylum Acidobacteriota; class Terriglobia; order Terriglobales; family Acidobacteriaceae; genus Acidobacterium. The sequence continues at coordinate 11,592 of CAZWSD010000001.1, forward strand.
AGAGGAAGTCCTCCGGCGTCACGTTGTGTAGCGGATCCGCTGCGGGGTCGGAGAACCATCCGAGCACCATGTAAGACATCGTTTGCGGCGGCTCCTGATTCAGCGTGTCTACAAAGGAGAAGATGTTGTTGCAGGCTGGCTGATAGAAGGCGAAGGCGGGATTTCCCGGTCCCCGCACCGTCAGGCCGAGCGATGTTCCGGGCTCGCTCCAGGTGCCCAGCGGCACGCTGAGGCCCATGTACATGCTGACCGGAACATTGCCGCCATCCTTGTCGACCGCGACATAAACGGAGGCCTGCTCTGAAATGTTATACGGCAACGGCGGCTTATCCATCGGCCACGCATGGTCGCTCTCTACAATCCAGGCCGTGGCGGCGCGCGCGTTCAAGGGGCCGCCGTAACGCACAATCAGCCACCGGTTCGGGACCGGATGAAACTTCGTGTCTCCCGCGACGTTATCCTGATGCCCGCGTGTGAAGTACTCCGGCATTCGCCACTTCAGGTAGACGCCGTTGTAGTAGTCGCCTGCCGGAACATTGTGCGGCCCCACAAGTCCATTTCCAGTAAAGTTCGTGTCGTTGTCGCTCAAGCCGGGCGACGCATTTCCGAACTGGCTCAGTTGGCTGTACTGCATTTCGGTGCGCATGAACGTGCCACTGCGCACCGGGTCGTTGACCACCAATGCTTCGACCGTCATCGGTACGAGGAGGGGAAGGTTCCGTTCGCTCATACTGTTTTCCTCGATATCCTCTTCATCTGCGTCGCAGTGAATGACTGCAACTCTGGTTCGCGTACCATCTGCAGAGCCAGGTCTCCAGCGCCGAAGGCACTGCCCGCTCCCGTCGCCGCGGCCAATGCCGCAGCCAGTGATGCAATACTGATAACGCCGCCATTCCCGCAAAACTGTGTGAGAAACGCCTGATAGCCGCCGGTTGGGGGCACGAAGGTGTTGGGAATCTGCCCGCCGATCGGGCCGGCGGAAGTCACATAGCGCGCCGCCACGCCCTTGTCTTCCACGCCAAACTGCAGCCCGTGATACGGTTCGGCCAGTGTCACCGCATCCGGCACACCTTCGAACAGCACCATGCGTACACTCGGCGCCAGCGTAGCGTCGCGGACAATGTTGCTGGGAGCACCGCCTTGTGTTGCGGAAATCGCCAGTCCGGGCCAGTTCGCAACGAGTTCAGAGCGCAGCAACACGCCTGAGATCGTCACGTCATTCTCTCCACCCAGCATGGTTGGTCGGTGCCGGCGTCGCAGACGTTCGGCCCGTAGCTGCCGCGTGCGGCGCAGAATGGAAGGCTGCATGGCGGCAATCAGCTCCACGTCCTGTTGCGTCTGCACCGCAATGGATAGTGCTCCCGCCGTCAGCGCTCGAATCCACGCGGGGTCAACGTAGAAAAAGCGGATGGAGTTCACCGGTAGCATAGCCGGCGATGGCACCAGCGAAGAGAATGGCAGCGGCATAAGATTCGCAAGATCGACGAGCCAATTCGCCACCGGGTCCGCGGCTTCCGCCATCCGCTCTTCGATCGCGGCGAGAAGGTCCGGACGCCTGAACAATGATCGTGCGGCAATGGGACGCGATTGTGTTCTCATCCGCTTGCGCATCGGACCGGCGATGCGTCCATGACGATGCGTCGCAGCGAGCGAGTTGATCCAGCGGGCGCCGAGCCCCTCCCCGATCGCATGGCTGAAGGATAGCTTGACGGCCTGTCGGTCGAGAAGGTCTGGGGCGCTCGCCGTGGTTTGTAGCCCAAGCGCCGAGACCTTCGCAGCCTGGTTCAGCATGAGCGTTGCATTATGCCGGTAGTTGCGGACCGCCAGTGAGAAGACGGAGTCCGCCAGCGCTAACCCGCGGCCCATATTCCAGGCAGCCGCATAGCTCAGGTCGAACAATCCCTGTTCGGCAAGATAGATCATCAGCGCGTCGGCCGAGGCAGCCGTGCTCCCTGCCGGCTCAGGCAGCACCTTTGCGGGCAGCGGCTGGGGCGCTACCGCGCTCAGAGGGCCACGATACCAGGCAAAGCTCTCGTCTCCCTCGCCGCTGATGAATGTCAGGGGCGCGTACCCTTGTTCCAGGCGGCTCTTCATCGGAGAGTCCGGCTGCTGTTCGGCCACCGGAAGGTTCAACGTCGCCGTCGCACTCTCGCTGTCGATCAGGCCCTGAACCAGCGACTCAAAGCTTGCACCCACCTGCGGCATGGCCGTGAAGGTCCAGCCGTACAGTGAGACGAACTCGACATCGACCAGACCTCCGCCGGTCTTCTCTGGAATCGGCTTCGGGTTCGGGCCGATGTACGCTTCAAACCCCTCCAGGGAGATAAGGTGCGCATAGTAACGGAGAGGCGACGATCCGTTCGCCAGCGGCAGTCGATTGGCGAGCAGCACCGACGTAAGTCCCGGATCTTCGTTTGGAGCGTTCACCGCGCGGCAGTGTGCCAGGTAGGCCAGATCAGCCGTGCTCGGTATCACCGCAAATGACGTTCCGGGAATCCGGATGGTCTGGCACTGCGAAGCCTGCAACTCAGCCGAGACGTCAGCGAGCGGAATCTGTGGCCCCAGCACGCCATCCTGCCCCGTCAGGAGTTCCTTCACCGTCATCGTCTGCAGCGGGCTCGACGAACCTTGCTTAAGATAGATCTCCCCTTCGGCAAAAAGAACCAGAGCCACCCAGGAAGGAGCCTGACTCACCTCGACCTCGGAAGCAGCTTTGGGCGGCGTCAGCGTCCTTTCCCATGGCAGCGATGGGTCCGTCAGCACGATATTCGGCAGTTGCTGGTCCAACACTGCGGAACTTCCATTCGCCGGATAGGTCGAAGCCACAATGTTCGGATCGATCGTGAACTCCGGAGCCTGCACAATGAACGCCTGCTCCGCCTTATAGGCAGGCGGAGTACCCGAGGGCGCCGCGACCGAATGCGTGACTTTGATGGTGTAGGTGCGCGCCTTCAGCGCCGGAAAGAACCCGTCGTAGAACTGGATCGTGCCGAGTGGCGGAGCCTCTTTGAGCCGCGCAAAGAAAACACGGTGCAACTCCTTGGGCTGCCCGGCCGAGACGCCTTCGAGCCGCGATGGATCAACAACTTCGGGGATCATGCTTCACTCCTCTGCAAAGTCTCGGTCTTGCCGGGAACGGCATCGACCAGAAGCGGCTGGTCGGTCAGCGAGCAGCCGATCTTCTTGGCAAACCGCTCCATGGGGTCGTTGCGCGTCGCCGGCGCGTAGCCCAGCATCTTCAGCGAATCCAGCATGGCGGCTCTGTTCGCGATCATCGCTGCCGAAGCGATGCCTGTTGCGGGAGCCGTGATGATGGCTATGGCTCGGTCGCTCACTACGGCGATATCGCCTTCTGGTTTAGCCGATGCAAGCAGCGGCGTTACTGCGCCCTTCAGTTCCAGATCGACGTACGTGATGTTCGCCAGCGCGATTGACCCCGGACTTGCGCCCAGAGTCGGTGGGTTCACCAGCAGCGACACGCCGGTGCTCTGTCCCGGCACCAGAAGGTCACTCCCGCTCGGCACCTGTGGTTTGCCCGAGCCGGTCTGTGGCGGCTGGCCCCATAGAGCCTGAGGCACCGACTTCGTCGTCTGCGTTGCCTCGAAGTAGCCGGAGTAGTCGCTGCCGTCAGGCCCCTCGATCGTGATCTCCTGCGTCGCCGATACATCCTTCCAGCGCAGCGGGTAGACATCAAAAGTCTTGCCATTGAACGAATGCGACTCTCCAACCGTGAGCGTCGTCGCAGGAATGGGAGCGTCCACAACGAACCCGAACTGGCTGCCGCGCACTACCCAGGGCGCGGGCGGGTCGGTTGCGCTACGGCGCCGGGCGCTGTCGTTGCCGGGAGCCGTCCCGCTCGGGGTCAGTCCGGCCGAGGGTGTAAGGCTGAGCACATTGGGCGCGGTCTCCGTGCCTGTATTCGGCAACATGGCCTGCACTCCGTCGTCCCATCCCTTGATCGCCTGTCCATCATCGCGCGAGAAACCAAACGGGATGCTGAAGGAGATGATGTACCAGTCCACTTCGACTCTGCCACCTGTCGGCGGTCCCCAAAGCGCCAGGTTTACGCCAAGCTCTACAGAGAGCGTCGCGCTCGTGAACAGAAGATCGATGGTGTAGGACGCACCGATGGTGATTCCGATGCTTGCATCGAACCAGAACGGCTTCCAGCGGACGATGATGTCCGCATGTGCATCAAACCACGCCTTCAGGTTGCCGGCCTGGAACGTGGCGTTGAGCGCGCCGCCCACCATCAGAGCCGCGGGAGTAAACGCAAAGTACGCTCCGCCGGAGATCGTGACCGATGCATCCACCGCCCAATGGAAGCCCACGCGCGGCACGGTTGGGTAATAGTTCGGCGGTTTGAACCCCGGATGGTAGCCGCCCAGGCTCACCACGAAGTCTCCCGCATGAGGATTCGGCCCAAACCACACGTAGAACGCAAACCCGCCCGTCAGCACGCACGAACGGTCGAGCAGGAACGACCCGGAAGCCAGCTGTGCCGCCAGCGAGAACACCCCCGCGGTAGGCGCAAACCGTACCTCAAGATCGAGCGCAATATACGCATAGACCGGCTGGTTCGTCGCACCCTCGATCTTCTGCGGGAACTGGGCCGTCGAGACGCCGATCAGCGCGATCACCAACTCCGGTCCGATCTGGACAAACACCATCGCCACGGAGTTGACCAGCTCGAAGCTCGTGAAGGTAATGCCGGCGGCGAACCACAGCGAACCGTTCTGTCGCTGCACCCACGGCGTGCCCGGCACCTTGGGGTCCTTGTCCAGCATCTTGCCCAGAACATCCGCCGGGGCCGGGTTCTTTCCAAAAAAGTCAGGGTTGCTCAATACCTGCACGAACGGGAAGACCTGGACCTGCTCGATATAGGGAATGTTGAGATTGGAGTTGTACCCGAAGCCCAGTGCCGCTCCAGTGATAAAGAACGCCGGCGGCCCGCCAAAGGGATACAGCAGGTCGCCAAAGATGAACATCGACGTAAAGCCGTCCTTCGCGCCGTAGTAGCCGAACGCCTGCACGGTAAAGCTGGCCGTGCTGATCATCACGCCGCCTTCAAACTCGATGTAGTCCGCGCCCGGCGGTGCCAGATTGATCAGCGCGCCCGCAATCGTGAGCGGTGGCGCGCTGTATGCCACGCCCAGTCCTTTGAGGTAGAAGACCGGCTTGAAGTCCGACAACGGAGACCCGATCCCCAACCCCACCAGCGAGAGCGTCAAAGGTCCGGCGGCCAGCGAAGCGTCGAGTTGGAACCATAGTGTCTGCGTCTCGGATTGATAGAGAACGCCGATCCGCTGAATGGTAAGCGGCCCAAAGCTCTTCTGCACGTTGAACCAGCTTGCGCCGCCGTCGTTATCCTCCGCCCGGACCACGCCTCCCTGGCGCGCGACCTCGAGCTCCATCCCGCTTGTTGCCGCCAGGCTCCTGGGACCGCTCGCTTTGCCGCCCAGACTCACGTTGAGCGGAAGCACATCCTCCCCGAAGTGCAGCGAAGCCGAGAGCAGGATGCTCCCCTTCATGCCCGCATCCGGCACGCGCGGATACTTGTCTGAGAGAAACGTACCGATCTGGTTGTTGATCGCCGTGATGTCATTGCCCTCGATCGAGTCCTGGCTGGAGATCGCGGCCTGCAGCTTGTCGATGCTGATCTCTTCGATCTTCGCCAGTTCCTGGCCTACCAGTGGAAGGTTCGAGAGGCTGAAGCTCTGCCCGGTGGACAGCAGGAAGACTGACTGCATCTCGCCCTCGCTGGGAGGATCGAACGGCTTCAGCGCCCCACCGTTCTGCTCCGCCGGAGCGCTCTCGGCGCCAGTCTGCAGCGGCGGCTTCTGCACCGGCAGCCGCACAAACACGGCGTTGCCGTAGTTCTTCGACTGCAATCCGAAAGTCAGCGCCTTCTTCGCAAAGTCATAGCGGAAGCCGATCTCCTCCAGCCCCAGATTCAACGCATCGGGAATCGCCGGCAGCGTGACGCCGAAGATCGATGCCAGGTCCTGGAACTCGACGGCCTGCCCAGATGCGACAAACGTCGCTTGAATCCAGGTATCAGTTGCAGTCGTGCTGAAGGTGACGTTGAAGGTGAGGTCGCGCGTCACGCCGCCGCCCATGTTCTGCTTGAGCACGAGCGTTCCGCCAAACTTCGCCTCGAAGGCGTCCTTCGCATACTTCAAGTGGACCGTCGGCGTAAACTCCACCAGGACGCCCGAGATCGTCGTTGTACCCGTGCAGGTAAAATCGAACGTCTGCGCCCCCGTGTTCAGATTGGCCTTGAGCACGGTCAGCACCAGGTCGCTCAATGGGACCGGGATCTTGTCTTTCGGTACGTCGAACTTCCCAGTCAGGTCCGTAATCAGCTCACCGATGGGGATATTCCTGCCCTCGCCCGTAATGTTCAGGCCGCCCTGCTGGCTATAGCTGCCGCTCAGCATGAGCCGCGTCTGGCCGACGGTGAAGTGCGCGTAGAGCGAACCCCTGCCGGAAAATCCGGTCGTCGGATCATGCAGAACCGTCATGTCGAAAAGGAACGCATCCAGCGAAGCTTTGGCCGCGATTGGGATCGGCTTGGTAATCGACAAATTGAACGTGAAGATTGCGTCATCCGGGTACAGCGACATCGTCAGCGCCGCAATCTCGACGTCACTCATTCCCTGCGGCGCGGGTATCTGCAGGAACGCGAAGACCTCTGTCAGCTTTAGAGCCTGCGTCGGGGACAACCGTACAAAGACCATGGCCGGGTCAGGGAACTGTCCCCCCACCTCGAACGCCGGCAAGGGAGGCAGCGCCAGCTTTGCGTACAACTTTGCATCGTAGGAAACCGGCCCCGGACTCACGTTCAGCACTTCGACGTCGAAGGTTACGCTCTCCACAATGAACTTCTTGTCGAAGAACTCCCAGTTGGCGTTGTACGCCATGTTCAATCGCAGCGCGGAACAGGTGGATTTGGAAAGGTTGAATACCACCTCAAAGGCGTTGAGGCTCAACTTGGCCAGCTCTTCGCTGAACTGCTTCGGAAGCATTCCCACAACATCGACGCCGCCGGCCAGAGCGCTCAGGCCGGCGCTCGTCAAGGTCCCGATCGGCACGTTCGTGGTGGTCAGCGTCCAGTCGCCGTCAAACGTTGGCACTGAAAGTGAGACGCCCATGGTCAGCGCATCGCTGGTCGTTGTCTTCAGCGTTGCGGCAAACGTCATTCCTACAACGCTCAGCTCCTCGTAAGGAGCCAGCGTCGCCACCAGATCTCCGAAGACGACCGAGTCGCTCGGGATAAGCGCCCACTCCAGCGAGGGCGGCAACGTCAAGGTTAACGTGCACAACAGTTCGTTCGCAGGCTGCGTGAACGCAAACTGCGCTGTCGTGCCGCTCTCTCCAAGTACGGTGGCTGTGCCGGACAGTGTCGCATTGCTGGCATCGACACTGTCCACCTTCAGCGCAATAGGATCGCTCCCCGGAAGCAGTTGAAAGACCTTCTGCACCATAGTCGCGCTGAACATCGCCGAGCCCAGCGAGACTTCGCTGCCGCTCGTGACGGTTGCCAGCCACGACTTTACTTCCTCAAGTGTGCCGATGCTCTGCGATGCGGCCATACTTTGATCCCTCGAGTCGTCTGCTACTGGATTTGGTGCGGAAACTGCGCGAAAGCAGTCCCGTTGTATGCTCCGTTAAGCGCCGTTTGATTGCCCATCCGAATATTGCCTCGATTATTGCGTGTCACCGGATTGGCATTCAGGTTCTGGCCCTCCGCCGTGGACCACTCATGCACCCAGCCGAGGTTCTGGTACTGCGCCACGGCGGCGGCCACCGGGAAGCCGTAGTTGTGGTTCAAGTTGCTGCCAATGCCGTAGGAGTACGCAATGTATCCCTGCGCTCCATATGGGAACACGGGATTCGGAACACCTCCCAGCGCCCCGTTGGAATTCGAACCGTGATGCACGGCCGTAATTCCGATCACGCCAGGATAGAGAGGCGCCAGCGCCTGCAGCGACGTAAAGTTCGCGTCAGCCATCATAAAGATGCTGTGCCACGCGTTGTCAGCCACAGGCAGGTTGGTCTTCACGCTCATGGCGGTACCGGAGTTGTTTAGTATCACGCTGCTCGGCGCGCCGAACGGAGGTACAGGTACACACTGGTACAGGTCATAATTGGGCAGCTGCGTGACTGCGGCTCCTCCATAGACCGCCCGGTTGCCCACCGGAATCAAATTCACAAGATTGCCCGCGGAGGGCCCGTAGTTCTGGTTTGGAAAGAGCCAGTTCAAATTCTGCAGCTGAGCGATCCAGCCAAGCCGCCAGTGATCCCAGTCCCAGTGCGACAGCACCACCTCCAGATTGTTGGTCTGGTTCTGCGGGATCGGCCCTGCATACGCTGCGTTGTTATAGATAATGTTGTTCGGCGGGCTGCTTGAGAAGAACCACAACGGATAGCCGACGTCGAAGTACGCCACCGGGTCCGGCGTCTGGTTCATCAGCATATTGCACGCACCCTGGCCGATGTCCATCACTCCAACACTGGAGATCGGCGGCGCTGGTGGCGGCGGCGGCGGTACCGGTGCCGGACGAACCGGCCGCCTCCTTCGCAAGGTATATGGCCCAAAGCGGTTCTGTAACTTCCTTCGGATCCTAGTGACTCGCGCCATCAGCTTCGGCTCTCTGGCTTCGGCTGTGCTAACACCCCCCGGCGGGGGTGCTGTTCTCATTCCCTCTGAGGTCCACTCCGGCAGCAGCAACAGTTGCGCCGATGCCAGATAGTATGGGTCTCCAGGCGGTCTCGTCTCGTCTGCCATCGTCTACCCTTTCGTCACCTTGTCGAACTCACCGTCAACAAGTCGTCCGTTGAATTTTCCGGTTCCGTTGCGCAGTTCAAGCAGGTACCAGGAACCCGCGGCAATGTCATCCGCCGACTTCAGTTGCAACGCCCTGAGAAGATCGTCTTCCGTGATCCCCTCGATCATGTAAAGGGAGACAGGGCTGTCCGGAACAGGCAGCGCCCTGATATCTGATTGCCCGCCATACGCATTCATGAACCACTCGTACGGCAGCACTTCGAACATCACGTAATACAGGTCGGTCTTCTCATCCTGCTCGCAGGATGAAAGGTATGAAACATAACGATTACTTGGAGAGATCCTGCCTTTGAATTGTGCGCCCTGATCGCCAATATTCTTGAACGCACCCAGCCAAGGTGCGCCGGGACCCTGCATACGACCTCCATGTTGCTACTCTGCTAGGAAGGACACGGGGATGATCACTTGGATGAGCGGCATGCGTCCCCCACGCATGTCTGCCACTCTCTGGCTTCGCAGATAGCTGAACACGGAATGCAGGTCGTGTCGCGGGGAGAAGATCGAAGGAAAATTACAGCCTAACTACAGGTACTTATGGGCCCTCACTATGCGAGCTGGTGTGATCGGCCTCGAAGTTCCCATACTAACTGAAGTGATAGCCTTTGGGCTAGGCCGTATCGACAATTAGGTTGAGAGTAATGAACGTGCAGGCGAGCGCGACGAAAGCCTGGAAGCAGGCTTCGGATTTCTCATAGCGGGTGGCGAAGCGGCGGAACTGCTTGAGTTCGCTGAAGCATCGCTCGATGCGGTTGCGGAGTTTATACAAGGCTTTATCGTAATCGCGCTGCCGTTTGCGGTTGGAGCGCGGCGGAATCACAGCTTTGGCCTGCATCGCCT
>CAZWSD010000001.1:21379-37710 GCA_964636535.1 uncultured Acidobacterium sp.
TGCATCGCCTGCTCCACATGCTCGACAATCTTGTCCGAGTCATAGCCCTTGTCGGCGTTTACCGCCTCAGCCTCGTGCTGGCCCAGCAGTTCGATGGCAGGCGTGTAGTCGCTGATCTGCCCGGCACTGTGGCGTGCCCGCGGATTCTTTGCCTGACATGGTGGGAATGCGCATTATCCGCGCAGCTTGCGCGAAATCCTTCACTTCCGCTAAGCCGGCTTCACGAGACTAAAGATGGAGCAGTCGCGAGATCCTTTTGACGGGTTAGCGCAATCACTCCTACGAGCGCCGCCACGAAGTCGGCAGCAGCGGCAATTCCAAGCGACCAGCGCGGGCCGAAGTGATTTGCAATCCAGCCGAGAATGGGGGCGCCAAGCGCCATCCCTCCCAGGGCGATACCGACCCGCAGGGCCATGACCCTTCCCCGCATCGATGGTTCAGTAGAGAGCTGCATGAGGCTGTTGGTGCCATTCGTAAAGGTCATGGCGGCTACCCCGATGATGACAAGAGCCACCGCAAACCACCAGTAGCCGGGTGCAAGCGCTGCAAGAGTGCAGCCTGTGCCGAAGGCAAGAGCTCCCACCCACAGCGATGCAAATCCTGGCTTTTCCTGACGGGCAGCGAACAACGCTCCCGAGATGGTCCCGATCGCCATGATGGAGGAGAGAAGACCGAAGCCGCGTGCATCCGAATGAAAGACGCTCACCGCCATCGTGGAGATGAAGATGGGGAAGTTGAAGCTGAAGGTGCCGATCAAGAACAGCATGATCAGCATCGTGCGAAGCTCTCGTCGTCCCCACACGTAGCGCAGTCCTTCCAGGAACCCCGAGGTGGAGCGGTGCGCTCTGACGCTCGTACGGAGCTCGGAGACGCGGAAGAAGGCCATGGAGACCAGCACCGCGCCGAAGGAAAGACCGTTCAGCAGAATCGCCCACCCGGTCCCCACCTTCGCTATGAGCAGGCCTGCAACGGCTGGGCCCACCATCTGGGCTGCAGTAAAAGACGTGGAGTTCAGGGCGACGGCGTTCGGAAGATCACCGTCGCCGACCATCTCGGCCACGAAGGTTTGCCGAACCGGAGCATCGAGGGCTGCGGCAGAGCCGGACAGGAAGGCGAAGACATAGACGTGCCAGAGATGAACGACGCCTTCGACAGTCAGGAGCCCCAGGCAAGTCGCAAACACACCCATCGCTGCCTGGGTAAAGAGCAGTAACTTGCGCTGGTTCAGGCGGTCCGCCGCCAAGCCGGTCCATGGCAGCAGGAGAAGCTGTGGAGCAAACTGCAAGCCCGTGACAACACCCAGCGCCGAAGCGTCATGATGGGTCAACTGCGTGAGCACGAGCCAGTCCTGGGCAATGCGCTGCATCCAGGTTCCGATGTTGGAGACCAGAGCCCCCGCTGTCCACAAACGGAAGTTGAAGCTCCGTAAAGAGCGGAAGGTGCCGGCCGGGCTCTTCATGCGCGGATGGAGGCGTTGCCGCCATGGAACTGCCCGAAGTGGCGCGCGCTGAACATGCTGATGAGTAGCGCGCCCAGACCGAGGGCAACAACATGAAGCCACGAGCGCACATGAAAGTCCCCGACATGGGCAATCAGCAGATAAGCGACACTCGCGTTGACGAACCCCCACAAAACATTGACGGTTGACGAAGAGAGCCCTTCACCCGGCGGCTTTGCGAAAGGGCTCTGGAAGGCGCGCCCCATCACACCGGAGACAACGTGCGGTACGGCATTTGCAGCGAATGCTCCGCCAAAGAAGTAAGACACAAGCCAAAGCCAGTTCATGCGGTAAGACTCCTTTTCGCTAGCAGAGAGATGATTTCCTGCGTGGATCCCGTCTCCCCAAGGCGCGGAAAGACACTTCCGATGCTGTATTCGTGCGCCTCTTTGCGAACATCGGTCATGGCGTCGAGCGCGAGAGTCACATGGAAGCCCTGTTCGTATGCCTGCCTGGCTGTGGCCTCCACCCCGACCGATGTTGCCACGCCTGTGATAACGACCTGGGTGACCCCTCTGGACTTGAGTTGCGCTTCGAGGTCGGTTGTCGCAAATGCACCCCAACTTCTCTTGGTGACAAGCATGTCGCCCGGTTGCTGCCCCAGCTCAGGCAAAAGCTCGCTCCATCCCTCGGTGACGGGTTGGCTGATGCGTGGTCCCTGTTCCGTTCGGCCTGACGGCCGCCCCACCACGTTGACAAGCACAATCGGGAGGTTCTCCGCTCGAAATGCATCGATCAGCTCACGAGTTCGATCCACCACCTGCGATAGCGGATGGAACGCGGGATAACCGACGATTCCTTTCTGCAGGTCGATGACGATCAGCGCGGTCATGGGGTCAAGAGTTGTAAGCGGCATTGGTGGTTCTCCTAAAAGTGAGGGCACGTGATGCAGGAGAGGAGGTAGTGAATCAATCCTCGGCAAGCTTCCTCAACAGACGAAGAGCGGCACGAAGTTTCTCCTGCTCGCGGACAGAAAGCCTTTCCGAAATTCTTCTTGCAAACCAGTCTTGTCTCGCGGCGCGCCCTTCCCTGAGCCACTTGAGGCATTTGGGCGTGAGAGACATCAGGGTCTGCCGGCCATCGTTCGGGTCAGGCATACCGCTGACCAGGCCTGCTTGCTGGAGGGGCGTCATCACAGCACTCATCGATTGCGGGCGCATGCCTTCGGCCCGCGCAAGACTGGAGACTGTAGCCGGACCACCTTCTTCCAGCCGGCGTACGACGGATAGCTGCGAAGACGTCAGATCGCCATGTTTCCCTTGGTCGCGAAGCTGCAGCTTCACCTTGCGGAATACGGTGCGCATCTCAAGTGCGATGACGGAAGCGAGTTCATGATCAGCAGAAGATGCCGAACGGCTCATGGAATAAGCATTGCATATATACAGTGTACCTGTACAGTTTTTCTGTATATTTGGCTCCTTGCGGTTCCTGTCTCGTGGTTGTGTATGCGCTGGCTACGCTCGCTCCAGAAGTTCGGTGTGATACTTCGGTGCGATAGTCTTTGCCTTCTCCAGGAATTCGGTCATATGTTTCTCGTCGAGTTTGGGTGGCGGCGTGGTGCGCGTCGCCACGGGTACGCCCACTTCAAGAAAGAACCGGTCATTCCCCGCCGGAGAGCAGATACAGATCATCCGGACGGGGTGGTTGGAGGCGTTGTGAAATTGATGCGGGGCATTGGACGGAATGTTGATTGTGTCGCCCGCCCGGACGATGGACCTGTTGCCCCGGAAGGTCATTTGCATTTCGCCATCGAGGAGGATAAAGGTCTCCTCGAATTCGTGACGATGCGTGGGCGGACCGCCGCCGGGCGGTACGTGCATGTCGATCACACAAAAGCGGTCGTCGGTGTCTTTGCCAGCGACGGTGATCGTATATGTATCTCCGACCAGACCGATATGCTGAGCTGCCGGACTATCCACCTGGGCGAGGGCTAGATTGCGGCTGAGATCGTCGGCAGGAAGTGGAGCGAACTCGGATGTAGTCTCAGACATGTGATTTCTCCTTATGCTTGCGGTTGGCGAATGAATCTTCCCCTGATGAGCGTTAGGAAGACCTGATCTCCTGCCTTGAAATCAACGATGCCCTCGCCAACACTCTCGACTGTGCCCGAAACATCCCCGCCCGGAATCCACGAAAGCTGCAGTGGGAACATCCGAGGCATGACTCCAGAGGCGCGACCGGGGTCGACGGGATTGAAGCTCGTGGCAAGCTTGCGGACCACGACCTGCCCGGCGCCTGCTACCGGTCGCTCGATCTCATCTAGCTGGAGCTGACCGCCGTATTCGTGAATACGTAATGCTTTCATGACATCTCTCTCCTTTGCCGCTGGCTGGTGCGTCGTTTGATGTTGCCGAGGCAGATTACGCCTTCCACATAGCTGCAGTTTGCGTTGCGAAGTCTTCATAGCTGCGCGGCGCGCGGCCAAGGAGCTTCGTAAGGCGAGCGACTTCAGCCTCGGTCGACTCGAAGCCGCGGTCGAAATAGCCCTGAAACATCATGCGAAGATCGAAGGCGCTCCAACTCGGCATGCTTGTGCGCATTCCTTGCTCCCATTGATCAAAGTTGTGCCCGGTGTATCTGATCTCCATGTCCAGCAACTTGCTCCACAGAGCGGCGTTGCCGGGGCCAGTGATTGTCGTTGGCGAGACAATGTCGTAGGTCTGGCCATCGTGGCCATCTTCGGTGAGTGAGATCGCAGCGGCTTCAGCGATGTCGCGAACGTCTGCCGCCGCAATTCCCGCAGTGCCGATCGGCATCGGATAAATACCTGTACCTGTGAGGGCGCCTTTTAGATTGAGATCGTTCTGCATGTAGTAGCCGGGGCGAAGAATGGTGTACGGCACACCGAACTCCCGCAGTGCGTTCTCAACCGCCAGTTTGGATGCGAAGTGCGGCACATCGCGGAACTGGTCGACCTTGAAGACCGAGAGATAGGTCACATGCTTGATGCCGATCCGCTTTGCTGCACCATAGGCGATCAACGCCTGTGTCAGCTCATCGGTCACCACGGCATTCAACAAGAAGAGCTTATCCACGCCCTGCAACGGCTGTTCTACGGAGACCGGATCAAGCAGATCGCCGATCGCCACTTCTACGCCAGCCGGCAGTTTGCCCGCTTCCGGCTGTTTGCGGGCCAACACCCGCACCTCAGCACCACGCTTGAGCAGTTCCGTGACCACTGCGCCGCCTACGTTCCCTGTTCCACCTGTTACTAGAATCTTCATGTCATCCCCTTCGGGTTCTTGCCTTGCGTTCGAAGCTGCTCTGCAGTTCCGTAACGCTGGTCTTCGCTATAAGAGACGCTTCTGACGGTGACGACGAACTACTCACGCGCGCAACTCTGTGTTGCGGTTATGCAACACTAAAGTAGAATCGGCTATGCGCGGCGTCTTGCATTCCACTCACTGGCCAGACTCGGCTCAAGCCCCGGAGGTCTTATGGAACTACCCGATCTCAATGATGTTCGCACCTTTGTTGCAATCGGCCGGGAGGGTACGCTGACCGCTGCAGCCAGAGAACTGAACCTTCCTACATCAACGATTAGCCGCGCATTGACCCGCCTTGAAAAACACCTTGGCGTTCTGCTGGTGCAACGAAGTCCGAGAGGGCTTGTCATGACAGACTTCGGCAACGAGTACCTGCTGACCTGCAAGCGAGCGCTGCGCACCTTGAGGGATGGGAGCGAGTTGTTGGAGAGCCGCCGCGAACGGCCAAGCGGCCTCATCAAGGTCGCCTGCCCTATCACTATGGCCCGTTCCATCTTTGCGTCATTGTTGAAGGAGTTTCTGGGGCGCTATCCAGACTTGCGCGTCGAAATTGAACCGTACAGTTCCGGCTGGGACCAGGAGCCACGAGAGGACGTGGATGTCTTCTTCAAGGTGCGGGCTCCCAGAGACTCCCTGCGGCGGGTCCGGCCCTATCCAGGAACGAAGCGAGGTATCTTCGCGAGCCCGGATTACATTGCGGCGCACGGCAATCCGGCCACTCCCGACGAACTCGTAACGCACACCTGCATAGGCTCTGGAACCTGGAAGTTGAGCCGAGGTTCGAAGATCGCAGCTCCGAATATAGCGTTCAGGGTCGTTGTCAGCGATCCCGTCGTTCATCTGGATCTCGCGCTCAGTGGATTCGGCATCGCGATCCTGCCGCTGTACATGGCGAGGCGCCCCGATACGCGCAACAGACTAATGCCTGTATTGCCGCCTTGGCACCCGGAGCCAATCACTCTCTGTGCGCTCTTCTCCGGCTCGGCGCGACTGACCCCAAAAGTCCAGGTCTTGCTGGATTTTCTGGGAGAATTCATCGGGACCGATCGCGATCCGCGGCTTCATCGTGTGCCAGCCAAGGGATTGTTCACCGACCCGAAGCTTGAGCCAACATCTGGACCCTAGTATTTGCGGCTTCTACTGATTGATGGACGTTCACCGGTCACATCGGATAATCCTATGCAGTATTTCTTGTCGACGGGATATCGAGAGTGCTCCGCGCCTGGAATACGCAAAACAGGGAGTCCATTCCCTGATGGCCAAACGCATCCGGCAGTGAGAAGTCAGGAGTCGAATCGTTGACTTTGCGTGCATGGTCCAGCGAACGGGACAAGCGGACGCGATTAAGGTCGCGGCCAGCGAACCCGGGAACGTGGACATTAACAACATTCTCGATTGGCTGACCGCAGGAACAGATGCCCATGCGAAGAACTACTCTCTGCTTCTCGGCCAGAATGGAGCCGTGCGCCTCGCTCCCTTTTACGATTTCGCAAGTATCCTTCCATATCCGTCTGTGGACACGAGCAAGGTGAACCTCGCAATGACGGTCGGTGGTGAGTATCGGCTGCAAAATATCGGGCTGCGGCATTGGCAGAAACTTGCAGCCACGTCGCGTTTAGACGATGCGGCCCTCATCGACAGAATCAGAGCAATGACTCAAACGATGCCCGGTCAGGCCGCAGCCATTCAAAAACAGATTGAGGAAGAGGGGCTGTCGCATGCGACCATCACGCGGTGGGAATGTGAAAATCCACTTTACTGTTTTGGGTCAAAATCATATGTCAAGCCTTCGGGCGCCCTATAGTCGTCGGGAATCTCAAAAAAACCTCGAATGACGGGCCGCTTTCTTGCTCGTTTGTGAAAGGAGATACTTCATGCCGGAATCGGAACGCTTTATCCGGATCACACAGTCTATCCGCGGGATTCGCAAACCTTGGCAAACGGCTACCAGAACGCAGCAAGGCAGCTTGCTCGGCCGATTGCGGCAGAAATCGCGTCTATCTGTTCGGCTGGGACCGTTCATCACTTCCGGCGTTGGACATCTTCCTTCAGCCGGCCAGCGCAATCCCGCCTTGATTGCGGAAACAGCCCTCGAGGTGACGAAATGAAGCACACTCATCGTTCTATTCCCGTTTTCATCCTCGTCCTTGCCCTGTTGTCCTGGGTGTGCCCAGCTTCCGGTCAGGCCGTTGTAAGTGGTGGAAACTCCTTCTATCCCGCGGCTGTATGGTATAGCGGAGGCAAGGCGCGCGCACCCATGCTCGAGCCCATCAACGCCTCCAGTGCGCAGCGATGGGGCGCGGACCTCGATCAGATCAAGGCAATCGGCTTCAACACCGTCAAAACCTGGATCGACTGGCAAACCGGAGAACCGCGTCCCGGCCGGTACAACTTCGCCAATCTGAACCTGCTCATGCGCCTGGCTCATCAGCGCGGACTGCGCGTAATCGTTCAGGTATATCTGGATTCCGCGCCCGACTGGGTCGGCAGGCTCCATCCACACGGCCGATTTGTAGACCGCAGCGGCGCTGTCATCACCTCCCAGTCCGCGCCGGGATATTCCCTCGATGACCCCGGTGTGCGTAAGGAGGCAGTCGGCTTTCTCCAGGCGCTCGCGCGTGACGCACATCGATTCCCCGCTCTTTATGGTTGGGATGTCTGGAGCGAGCCCCACATCGTCAACTGGGCAGATTTCCCCTTCCTCAAAAATGCCGAATTTGGATTCAATCCCCACACCCAGGCCAGATTCCGCGCGTGGCTTAAAAAAAAATATGGAACTCTCGCCGCTCTCAATTCCGCTTGGTACCGAACCTACGCCAGTTGGGATGAAGTCGAAGCTCCCCGCTTTCCAACCATCCTCTCCTATACCGACTACATCGACTGGCGCATGTTCATTGACGACAAGCTGGCTGGCGATCTCGCGTTGCGTGTCCGCGCCATCCGAAGCGTGGATAGGACTCACCCCATCGCAAGCCATTCCGACGCACCCAGTCTCTTTACGTCCCCCACCGACGGCTATGGCGAGCCCGATGACTTCAAAATGTCCGCAAACACTGACTTTTACGGCACCTCGATGTATCCAATGCACTCCGAGTCAGTCCACCCCTGGTCGAACGATGTGCTCGACACAGCCCTCGACTTTTCCCGATCAGCCGGGCACAGTTGCGGCAAGGGTTTCTGGATCGGCGAGCTTCAGGCGGGGCAAGGCGCTACAGGGATGCGCATCGCCGAGCCGGTCACTGCGGCCGACGAAACCTTCTGGATCTGGGAGGCCGTCGCCCATGGAGCGCGCGAGTTTGCGGTTTACGCCTGGTATCCCATGAGTTCCGGCTTCGAATCCAATGGCTACGGACTCATCAACCTTGACGGAACGATAACTGCTCGCGCCCGCGCCGCCGGTAAGGCAGCGGCCACCGTTGCCCGGCATGCCTCCAGCCTGCTGAATGCAACGCCGGCTCCAGCCAGGATTGCCATTCTCTACAACCGCCTCGCCTACATGGTCGGCGGCTCCCAGCCATCGCTCTCCAAACTCGCGCATGCCCCCGTTGACTCCGCCATCGGACTCCACACGGCTTTCGCCGAACTGCAGATCCCGGTCGACTTTGTTTCAACCGAGGACGTCGCCACTGGCAAACTCGGGCAATATAAGATCCTCTTCGTCCCCTATCCGGTCATGCTCTCCCGCAAAGTGGCCCATGGCATCCGCCGTTATGTACAGGGCGGCGGCGTGGCGGTTGCGGAAGCTCGCCTCGCCTGGAACAACGCGCGAGGGCTGGCCAGCGCTATCATTCCCGGCGCCGGACTGGACAAGGTATTCGGAGCCCGGGAAAAAGTGATCCGTCCCGCGCACCGACCGCAAATCACCCTCGAAGATGCCCGGCTCCTGCCAGGGCTCGCCGTCCCCATCACCATATCGGGAGCGGCTTTCGAGGAAGACCTCCAACCCTATGCAGGGTCGCGCGTGCTCGGCCGCTTCGCAGACGGCCAACCCGCGGTGATCGAAAACTCATTTGGCCGCGGAAACGCGATTCTCATCGGTTCCTTCGCCGCTCTCGGCTACGAGGAGCATCCGGATCCGGCCGCCCGGCAATTTCTCTCCTCGCTCGCCAGGCTTGCGGGCGTCTCGCCCCAGGTAACGGTCTCCGGAGCCTCAGGCTCCGTCCTCCAGGTGCGGCGCCTCATCGCCAGTCACTATCAGATCGTCTTTGTCTTCAACCAGTCCCATAAGCCGGTCAACGCGGCCTTGTCTCTGCACACTGACCATCCCATCACGAAAGCTGTCCAGTGGTCCGATAACCATCCTGTGCCGTTTCAAATGCATCAGGACAACCTCCTCCTGCGCAAACTCTTTGCGCCGCGTGAGGTCTGGGTAGTAAGCCTCCATTCGCAGTAATCCGGCGCATTGCGCTCCACCACCCGCGGCGAACCGTCACGGTGCGGAGCATCGCCAAGGAGAGGAGGGCCAGCACCGCGACAATCTCCCCGCGCGTTTGGGTGGCCACTAGGGCAATTCCTCAGTCGCCGTGTCCAGAAGCCGGCAAATTCAAGTCGGCCCCAGCCAACAGGCAGCGGCGATCCTCAAGACTCTCAATACCGGTATAGCAATCCTGGAATCGCTCCAATCTTGATCCCCGTTACACACTTCTACAGAAGACCGCCAGGCGAGCCCTTCTCACCGGAATTCCCCCGCAGCCTACTCCACCGCATACAGCGGCGCCGCCAGCATCTCATCCCACAAACGATCCAGGATTCCTGCCAACTCGTGCACCAGCGGCAACACGCCCCGCTGTTTTTCCTCGCCGCTCCTGGCCTCCATCCACTCCGGCCACTCCGAGCGCTCAGGTTGTTCCTCCGCCGCGGCTTCCGTTGCGGTCTCATGCTGACCCTTCAGGTGTGCTGCCATCGCTTCCAGCCGTTGCGTGCATACCCCGTCAAATTCCTCCATATCCCGCAGCGTCGTTTCTGACAAGGTCTCCGCCATCGCAAACGCCGTGTATTGCAAAAGCGCCAACTCCAGCAGGAAATACGTTCGCAGACCAGCCTGCCAGCGGCGAATGCGGTCGCGTGCAGCCATATGCTGGGTGCGCAGCGGACCAATCTCAAATGGCACGGCATCGGCCTGCGCATTCACTGAGGCAAAGTTGCTGGTAATTTGCGCGCGCAACCTGCGCACCCGCGTAATCGCGCCAGCATCATGCCCCGGCAACGAATACGCACTGAGCCTGGCCAGCATCCCAAGATTTTCCGTGAAGGTTTCCACCATCTGGTTCACAGCCTTCTTCGGATGCACCCGCTCAAACACCAGCCACATCATGAATATCCCCAGCAGCACCCCCAATAAGCGATCACGCGCAATCGAAAGCGATATCTGTATGTGAAACTCATTCACGTTGATCAGGTAAAAGGCCAGCGCAATCTGCAGCCCGCAGTATGAAAGCCGGGTGCTCGACGTGCCGACCCACGCCGCAATTGCGGTAACAGCGGCAAACAGCAACGTAAAGCCCGTAATGCCGTTCAGCCACGGAAGCACCATGATCTGCGCGCCCATGCCGAACACAAACCCGCCAATCACCGCCCCGGCAATCTGCAGCAGCTGCTTCTGCCGGGATGACCCGATACTCGAGAGTGCGGTCAGAGCACAGGTTGTCACCGAAGTAGCCAGGCCGGGCCAACCCAGCGTCATGTACGTCACATAGCAAAGCATCCCCGCCAGGCAGCCGCTCAACGCATAGCGCAAATGCTCGGGATTCTGAAACGCATCCCGAACAAAGATCCGGGACTGCGGCTGCGTGCGATCCGTGAACGCCTCAAATTCTTTCAGAGATGCCGACCCCTCCAGCACTTTCGGAACCAGCAAAAACATCTCCTCGAGTTCGCGCAGCAGCGGCGTTGACGACGGTCTGGCGCATGGCTCCAGCGACGGAGGGGCACAGGAGCCGTCCACGCATCGCTGAATAAGAACCAACTCCTCTGCCATCCTCCCCGCAATCTTCCGGTCCGCCGCTGAAAGTTCAGGTGTCGTGTTCGCCAGCGCCGCCGCAAAATCAACAGATCGTCCCGTCAGCGATACGATGGCATTCATCTGCGCCCGGTAGATGCGCGTGTAATTCGAGCGCGTAACAAACCGCCTCAAACCACCCACGCCCACCATCGCCTCCTGGGTAATTCGACGGTCAAGTTCCGCCGGAATCACTTCGCATTCCGCCAGGCAGCGCAGCAGGGCTTCAATCATCTTCAACCTGTGGTTGATGCCGAGCGTCAATTCATCCTGTTTTCGAAACGCATGGAACACGGCTTCCACCCCAATCGTTACAGCCGCGCCAATCGTTGGAGCCAGCACCCCCCAAAGCGTGTGCTCCACGTTGTGTTCCGCCGGACCCGGCAGGTACCAGATCGCCAGCGCCGTGGTTCCAATCAGGCCGATGCCGCTCGCGATTGTGTAATTCTCCAGCGTGCGAATCAGAAAAAAGATCAGAAAAATACTGACTGCTTCCCAGCAGAAATGCGTGAGCGGAATCGACCCGAACATCCGCCCGCCAATCGGCACAAACAGCGCGCACGCACCGAAAGCGATGCTCAAATGAAGTGCCGACCTCGCGCTCGATACAAGATTCTCCCGCGAAATAATAAACGCATATAGCGGACCAACCGCCCCGCCCGGAATGCGGAAAGTCATGATCAGGATCATGGTGATCGTCGCCGAGATCACCATGCGCGCCACCAGCAGCCCGCGACCCGGATAAGGCGCCAGTTCACTGCGAAGAAAATCCGCAAACCAGGCCGCAAAACTTCGCGTATCGGTGCGCGGCAGAGCAGCAGTAGCCATGGACTATCTCTTACTCGTGAAAAGGCCCGAGCTGCCATGCACCACGACTACGGCAGACTCGCCCAGGCGGAAGTCCCGCGACGGACCATTGAGAATCCGAATCCGCACTGGGAACCTCGACGCCAGTTGCACCCAGTTCAGCGTCCGCTGCACATCCGGCAGCCCTTTCGTCAGCTTCCCGATAATATCCGCATCCGGAGTAACGCCGTAGCCCACGCTGTCCACCACACCGCGCAGGCGAAGCCCAGGACGAGACATGACGTACACGTCCGCCTTCATTCCCGGGCGAATATGCTCCAACTGCGTCTCCCGGAAATTCGCAATCACCCACCAGGTGCGAGTGTCGATCAGCGTAAAGATCTGCTCGCCGGCGTGCGCATACTCGCCCCTTGAAATCGTTAGATTCGTCACCCGCCCCTCAAAGGGCGCATATATGCGGCAGTTTTCCAGGTAGTATTTGGCCGTCTCAACAGCAGAGAGCTTTCCGCTGCGCTGCGCCAGCAGCGGCTCCAGCGTCAGCACCGCATGAGACGCCTGCTTCACCTGCGCGCGGCTCTGCTCCAGCGCGGCTTCAGCTTGCAGCCGCTGCGCCAGCGCTGACGTCAATCGCGCCGAGGCCAGCGCCTCCTGGGCCAGCGCCGCCTGCAGTGCCTGCTTCTGCGCGGCAACCTCCGTCTGCGCCTGGTCCACCTGATCCACGGTTACGAACTGTTTCGCCAGCAACGGCTCAATGCGATGCAGGTTATCGGCGGCGTACTTCAGTTCAGCCCGGTTGCGGCTCACTTCCGCTTGCGCGTCCGCAACTCCGGCTTTCGCCTCCTGCACCGTGGAAATCGCATGCGCCAGGCTTGCCTCCGCGCTCTTCACGCCTGCCCTCGCAACGCTGACCGCACTGCCCTCAGAAGCAATCCTCCGCGACTCGTCCACGATATTGCCCCCGAGCGTCGCCGCCTCGGAACGCGCCAGCTTCAGCGCATACGCATAAGGGCGCTCGTCTATTTCCACCATCAGCTGCCCCTGCTTCACATACTGGTTATCCTTCACATACAAGTGCATGATCGGGCCGTTCACCACCGGCGCCAGCCCAATGAAATTGGCAAATACCTCGGCATCGTCCGTGCGCGGATTATCGATGATCTGCCGCGTCACTAGTAGTCCAGAGATCAGCGCGCCTAAGACTGCCGCCACGCTGATGCTGCGTCCTATCCTGCGCCGCGCTCGGGGAGATAAATCAGACAGCATCGAATCCTCTCATCGGCTGAACAACACCAGCCACAGCGTAAATGCGATCAGCGCCGCCATGCACGGATACACCACAATTGACGGCTGCACATCCCGCTCCAGTTGCGCCCGCTGCAGCCACCAATAAATAAGCGACGTCAGCGCAATGCCCGCCGCGATGCACAGCAGCCATGCAGGAAAATACGAACCCATGATGTTAAAGTCCGGCGCATGGCTGCAGCCGCTCATCCCCAGCAACGCTGCCAGCACCAGCCCCACTCCGGACAAGCGCCGCATTGCCGTTGCCGAAAATCGTTCCCTCTTCCGCATTCAGTCTCCCGCCTTCGCAGGCTGTGACGCGATCAGGTCGCCCGTCTGGAAGGCCAGCTTCGCTGTCTGCAGCAGCAACTGCGTCCTCGCCGTCACTTCCTCCGCCTGCGCCCGCGCCAGCGCCTTCTGGGCGCTGATCACATCCACAATATTTCGTACGCCGTAGTTATACGACGCGCGCGCCGCTTCGTAGGATTGTTCGGCCGATGTCATCAACGCAACCGCGGCCGCTCTTTGCCGCTGCGCCGTTTTCACATCCGTATGCGCGGCCCACACCTCATTCGCTATCGCGTCGCGCAGCGTGTCAACCTGCGCTTGGGCCGCGGCCTTTTCGGCCTGTGCTTGCGCCACTTCGCCCCCCCGGCGCCCGCCGTCAAACAAGGTCCACTTCAGTTCCAGGCTCGCATCCCAGGTTTCGCCCCCCGCATACCCAGGCGGCAGCAGGTTCTGCTGCCCATATTGGCGCGTCTCGCCGCCGTCGCCGTTCAGGCTCAGCGACGGAAAATATGCAGACCGCTGATGCCGGATGACGGCGTTCGCCGCCTTCACCTTCGCCAGCAGCGCCCTCAAGTCAGGCCGCTGCTCCAGCGCCCGCTGCGTCTCCTCCTGCACCGAATCGGCCAGTTGCTCCGGCAAGTTCAGCGCGCCCACCTTCTCCACCTCGAAGGGCGTGCCGGCAGGCAAATCCAGCACCGCGGCCAGATCGCCGTGCGCAATCTGCTCCTCTCCTATCGCCGCCTGCAAGTCATATTCCGCCTGCGCTCGTGAAGCCTGCGCTTCCAGCAGATCCGGCTTGGTCGCCAGTCCATGCTTCAGTCGGTCCTCGACGTCAGACGCAACCGCCCGGGCGTTGCGCAGACTCACCTCCGCAGCCTCGCGTAGGCCCTTCGCATTCAGCAGCCGATAGTAGGCGGACATCACTTGGAAGATGATGCGCCGATGCGTGTCGTTGAAGTCCAAATCTGCCGCCAGCAGCTTCCACTTCGCCGCTTCGATCGTGCCCGTGCGCCCGCCAAAGTCAAACACCAGATATTCGGCATGCAGCTCCGGAGAAAAATTTCCGTAAGTCTGCCTGTAAAACGTCGAGTTCAGCAGCACGCGCGCACGCGCCGTGCTCGCCACCGCCAGCGCCGCAATCGTCGGATACCACTCCGCGCGGGCAATCCCAAGCTGCGCCGCGCGCGCCTTGGCCTGCTGCCATGCATAGCGCGTTTGTGGATTGTGCTGCTCGGCCAGGTTGATCAAATCCGCCAGCGTATACACCTTTCTCGAAGATACGGTGTAGGTCTGTAACGGGGGCGCGGGCAGACGAATGTTCAGTTTCGCCTTTGCGGGAGCATGCCAAAGGCTGTCCGGCGCCAGGGGCGCCTTTTGCGCGATGCAGTTCGACGCTCCCATCGACCAAACGGTCACAAACGCCAGGAATGAAATGGAAACCTTCATTGGTTCAATCAGGTACGCGCGGATAACTCTCATTGTGCATGAGCCGGGCAAAGCCGGTAAACACCATCATCCGGCGTGTCGGCTTCGCTTCCAAATGCGCCTCTGGTATGCCTTACCCGCCGCAGTGGACATCATCTCCGCCTGCTCCACTTCTCTCTAGCTTGATTTTCCGCATCAGATCGTGAAAAGTTGTGTATCCGAGGAAACCATATGGCAATCCCCTCCTTCCCTGGCTCGGTCGCGGTCGTGATCCCGGCATGGCAGCCGCCCGCACAACTCATTTCCCTCGTGCAATCCCTTTGCGATTCCGGCTGCGCCACCGTGCTGCTCGTCGATGACGGCAGCAGCCCCCGCTCTCAGCCAGTCTTCGACTGCCTTCGCGACCATCCAGCCACCACCGTCCTTCGTCATCCCAGCAACGCAGGCAAGGGCCGCGCGCTGAAAACCGGCCTCGGCTATTTTGTCTCCGCATGCTCCGGATATACCGGCATCGTCTCCGCCGACGCCGACGGCCAGCACTCCGTCGAAGACATCTCCCGCGTCGCGCAAGCTCTCGTCGATCACCCTCAGCAACTCATTCTCGGTTCGCGCCGTCCCGCGCCCGGAATGCCCTTCCGCAGCCGCTTCGGAAATTCCCTCACGCGTCACGTCTTCCGTGCGCTCAGCGGCGTCATGCTCACCGACACCCAGACCGGCTTGCGCGGGTTCCCCACGTCCATTCTCCCCCACCTGCTCGCTCTCCCCGGCGAGCGCTACGAATATGAAATGGCTGTGCTTCTCAACTACTGCCGCTCTGGCCGTATCCCAGTCGAGATCCCCATCCGCACCATCTACCAGCAGCACAACGGTGCTTCGCACTTCCGCCCCGTCACGGACTCCTTCCATGTTTACCGGATCCTGGCTCAATCCGTTCTTCGCGCCCAGCCGGTCGCTCAGCGACACGCACAAAAAGCGCCCTCCGGCTCTAGCTGATACGCCTCCCTAGCCATCGCATCTACCAGTCTCCGCTCCCGGACCGACGCGAGCGTCATAGTTCCGTGTGATTTGGAGGTGACTACTGCGCGCTCTTCTTAAGGTGCGATTCCGCCCACGCAAGGTTATTGCGCGCCAAAACAAAATCAGGCCTCAATCCAATCGCTCTTTCCGCGGCGACAGCCGCCTCCTGCCACTGCTGCATCGCCGCATGCGCGGCCGCAATGTTGTTCCACGCCGCAGCCGACCGCGGATCAATCTTCAACGCAGCTTGCGCAGAACGAACACAACCTTCGTAATTCCCCGCTTGATACTCTTGCAGCGATACGTTGATCAGACGCGAGACTGACTGCGCCTTCCACCCTCCCGCGCCCTCCGGCTGCTTCCGTTGCAAAAATAACGCCAGGTTATTCCTCGCAACCGTAAACTGTGGATCGTACTTGAGCGCAAGCCTTTCGTTCTCCACTGCCGGTTTCCACTCCCCCATGGCCCCATAGCTCGCTCCTATATTGTTGTAGGCTGCGGCCGAGCGCGGATCAATCTCAAGCCCTCGATGCGCTGAGGCAATCGCTAACAGATACTGCCCCTGCTGGTACTCCGAAAGGGACTGGTTGATCCAATATGCCGCGCTTTGCGGCGCGGCCCGCAATGCTTCTCTCGCGGCTAAATCCGTCGGGGCGAGCCGCAGCGTCTCCTTCGCCATCTGGCGCGCGGCTCCGCTGTCGCCCGCCTTCATCTCCGCCTCTATCAGCAAATCGCGCTGCATCAACGCCTC
>CAZWSD010000002.1:0-1100 GCA_964636535.1 uncultured Acidobacterium sp.
AATGAAAATTACCAGAAAACACGCCACAATCAGGCGATTTTCAACGAGTTCCTAGAGTTCAGGCTACTTTAAGCGAAAGAGCGACACCTTGCGCCCATTGCTGGAGCATGAGGTTTCCTATTTCGGTGAATTCCGGGTGCACTTTAATATAAGCGCGCAGTTCCTTTGAGGTGTCCGCAATCGCAGCCTCTATGCTTTCGAGTATCTCCCGGACGCGGGCAGGAGTTCCTCCCATCCGCGTCTCGCCCAGTCGCTGCAATTCCTTCGCGCTCGCCCATTTCGTCGTGCCGTTAAGGGTGAGCGCCATGCTGTCCTTCGGCAGATAGACCGAGGTAGTCACAAGATCATAGACGGGCGCGAGTCTGGCTTCTCCCTGAACATCGTCATAAACAATCCCGAAGTTCTTGAGATGCGCGTCGCCATTGCGAAGCGCGCAATTCATGGCAATCAGTGCGAACAGCTTTTCCATGTCCTCGCCCACATGTGTCGAGTTTGCAAACTGCCCGAATCGCTTCAAGACGGAGGTCTCATAGCTGCCGCGATATTTCTCATCCGTGCGGCGCGCGTTGAGCACACAGAAGTCTTCAAAGCCTCGATACGTTCCGTCCGCTCGCAGATCAAAACGGTCAATCACAAGGGCAAGGCCATCCTCAGCCAACCGATAAGGTGGCACTTCCAGACCACACTTCTCTGCCACCTTGAGGCAGAAATACTCGTTGGCAGCGAGTTGCGGAAATTCGTTCTGCTCCCACAACTTCACGATATGCGTGGCGCCACGATAGCTTTGCGACAGACGAGTCTTGCCTTTGCTCAATGCGCTGAAGGCTTTCTCATCGCGCACCAGGAACTTCGGCTGCACACCACTGATCCCGGAGAAGGCCGCAAACTTGTCGATGAGATAGCGCAACAGATCGCCGCCGCGATTCAGTTCAAGAATCTCATCCACCGATTGGAAGGGAACGTCCTCGTCGAGCTGCTCCTTCTCTCCGGTATAACGAATGCGGCCAACCTGCGAGCGCCCCACGATACTCAATAGGTCGAAGTCGTCGAAGGTGCCAGTTGCCTTGGCAAAGGCCAAGCGCAACCGCTCACGCAAGGCA
>CAZWSD010000002.1:1110-33015 GCA_964636535.1 uncultured Acidobacterium sp.
ACGGCGCGTCATACGAAGAGGTCCGAACATTCATTGTGACGGAAACCGCTCGTTCGCTGGCCAATCCGGGCTGGTAGACAAAGGTGCTGCCGCGCACATTGTGCCGGTCGAGCATGCCTGCCTCAGCGGCGTCGGTCCAGACCTTGATCATCGCGTCCCTCCTCCATGAGTTCTTCGAGTGTCGGTCGCCGCCTGCTTATCTCTTGAAGTCTCAACTCCAGGCCGAGCGCGGTCAGAATGTTGGTGATTTTGGAGTATCCCAGTTCGCCCAGCCGTCCGTTCTCCAAGGCGTCGAGCGTGGACAGCCCGACCCTGGCTTTTTTTGCAAACGCGCGCTGTGTCAGGCCGAGTGCTTTGCGCTTGCTGGCGATCTGCTCGCCTAGGAAGGAGAGGGGCAACATTCACCTAATATACAAGGTTTATACGCACAATACAACAAATTAACCTAATATATTGGGTTATTTTGTTCGGAAACTGCTTCAGGCGAAGCTCGCAGGTAAGAGAAGTGCATCTTTTTCTCTATACCTTCCCGGCGCGCCTCTCTGGGCTCGGCTCTGGATGGCAATTTGCGGTTTACCGAATTTGTGCAGTTCTACAACGCCAGTCTCCCCAAGGACTTAAACCTCGCAAATCCGATGCGTCTGCCAATACAGCCGCATCATATTTAATTACTTAGACTTACGATCTGCTTCCTTTTGCATTTTAAGTCCGCTGCGTCTGCCGATTTCGCCATCCGGGCAATGGACTCGGCTGCTTTATCTTACTATCTTCCTCGCATCTCCAATTCCACGACTGCGCCTCCGGAACCGAAAGTGCCCGTTCCCCAGACCGGCCAATGTCAGCAATCAAAAAAACAACACTCAATGCGGCTTTCGGAACTCGATCTCGTCTTCGCGAAGGAAATACTCGGCAGAACAACAATCGGATCCGCAGATCATCGATTGCAGGCCAACATACTGAGCGCGCGTTATCAAGCCCAGCGAGCCGCACCCTGGGCAGGCAAGTACGGCAACATAAGGGTTGTGGGTATCTCCCATCGACGCAGGATTCTGCAGTACAAACATCGTGCCGGGTTCCATCTGCTCGGGTATCCACTCGTCGATCATTTGCCATTCGTCCTGCATGTACAACCTCCTCTGTATGTTGCTCGCGATGCTACGTTTTCAGGGAAACTTCCTCTTGGCCCAACGCGGATCAATCGCTTTTCGATACTGCCTCCTTGGCGCTCTCGCCTTAAGGCCTCCCTGGCCACGGGCGAAATCCGATGGTTGTCGAAACTGTTAGCAGCATTTGGAGAGGAATCTTCAGGGACGCTCACATCAAACAGCGCGTCGAACAATGCAGGGCGTGAATGCCCAACATCGGGTAAAGCGCTCGTGCTGCAGAGAATCGCTCGCATGCAGAGTGATCACCAACATCCACTGGCGAGTGGATGTTTGCAGAGATTCTCTTCTGCCCCCGGATGCGTGTCAACACAACAATTCAGCCTGCGTTAACTGGCAAGATTCATTTCAGGAGAGGCTGCGATGCAGCCGCCATCAATGCGCGCACAATCTCCTCGATGGCAAGAGGCGTTAGATACGGATGCATGGGCAGGCTGATGACTCTCTTCGCAGCCCTCTCCGCGACCGGGTAGCTGCCCTCGTGCAGGCCAAGATGTGCAAAGACCGGTTGCAGATGCAGCGCCTCGGGGTAATGTACCGCTGTCGGTATTCCCTGCTCCGTCATGGCGCGCTGGAGCGCATCCCTGTCGTCTGCGTCAACGGTGTATTGCGCCCAGACACAGGTGCGATCCGGCTGCACCTCTGGAGTTTTCACTTTTCCCCTCAGCAACGCGGTATAACGACCGGCCGTCTCGTTCCGGGCTACCAGCTCCGAATCCAAAATCTCCAGCTTGGCCAGCAGCACGGCAGCCTGGATCGTATCCATGCGCCCATTGATGCCGACCCTCGTGTGATGGTATCGGCGATCCTGCCCATGGTTGCCCAGCTCGCGCATCCCCGTCGCCATGGCATCGTCATTCGTGAAGCAGGCGCCCCCGTCACCGTAACAGCCCAGAGGCTTGGACGGGAAAAAGCTGGTACAGCCAATCGTGCTCAGATTGCAGGACGCACGGCCTTTGTAAAGCGCGCCGAAACTCTGCGCCGCGTCTTCAATCACAGGCAGCTTATGCCTGGCGGCAATCGCATTGATGTCATCCATGTCGGCGCACTGCCCATACAGACTGACGGGCATGATGGCGCGCGTGCGCGGCGTGATCGCTGCTTCAATCTGCCCGGTATCCAGATTCCAGGTGCACGGCTCAATATCAACGAACACCGGCGTCGCCCCCAGCAACGCGATCATTTCGCCGGTGGCGAAAAACGTGAACGGAGGGGTGATGACCTCATCGCCCGGGCCGATGCCGAGCGCCATCATTGCGAGCAGCAGCGCGTCGGTACCGCTCGAACACGCGATGCAATGCTTTGCTCCGACGCGGGCGGCCAGACGCTCTTCCAGTTCCCGTACCTCAGGACCCAAAATATATTGGCCGTGATCGAGAACCACCTGGATTCGCGCATCAACGGCTGGTTTCAGCTTCCGGTATTGAGTCTTGAGATCAATGAAGTCCATGAGAATATTTTCGCACCGCATGAGATTCCGCGACCTGTGCGCGACCGTCCTGATGAGCGAGCTCATTGATTACGCGATACATCTGCTCGTTTCTAATGATGCTCTCCACATAGTTATGGGTCTGGGTAAACGGAATGGACTCCACAAATTCCGCCATGCCGTGGTAGTCGCCAATCTTCTGCCACGCGAAAACGCGATAATCCCCGGCGTTGTAGGCTGCGAAAGCATACTCAGGGTTGCCATCAAACTCGTCCAGGAGCTGCTTCAAATAGAGGGTTCCAAGCTTGATATTTATGACCGGATTCAGCAGATCGCGCGTGTTGAAGTATGGCATGCCGGCCTTGCGCGCCATAGCCCTACCCACGGAAGGAAGGAGCTGCATCAGCCCATAAGCGTTGCTGTAAGAAATGGCATCGGGCCGGAACCCGCTTTCCTGACGAATCAACGACGCCACCATATATGGGTTCAGCCCTCGTTTTCGCGCGTAAGCGACAATCTGCGGCCAGTACGGCGTTGGATACAATATCTTCCAATACGGCGTCGGAATAGCCCCAAATGGCGCCTGAGTATAGAACGGTATCACCCTCATCAGGGCAAACATCGCGCGCCATGCTTCATCACCCTTCGCGAAAATTTGTGCCTCTGCAAACGCCCCCCATGTCCGGCTACCCGGCGCTGCGCTGATCTCCGCTGCCACATAGCCGTCGAGGCCAGCGTTGGCCAGCAATCGAGCCCGAAGCACATGAATCTCGTCCTGCGGCACCTTGTCACTCAAATCGGGGATCAATTGCGGATTGATCCGGTCTAGAAACGGAACCTCCGCGGGCCGCACCGGTCCCATTTCCTTCAGCCGATGCGCCGCCAGTAATGCATCGTAGTAATGAGGGTAGAGACGAATTTCCGTGTGATAATACGCCGCCGCCAGCGACTTCTGACCATCCCGCTCATAAATGCGACCTCGCCAATAGATCGCTGTCGAAAACTGGTCTGTATCCGGATAACGCGCAATCTCCTGGTCGAACAGCCTCGCAGCCGCATCATAGTGACCGAGCCGGTAGGTCAGCCAGGCAGCCCGCCAATGGCTCTTCGCGGAGAGGTCCGAGCACACATCGCGCTGTGCATCCCGGTTGCACATGTACGGAAATCGATTCGCCAATTCGCTGTAGTAAGCCACGGCCTCCGGAAAATTCGGCTCCAGAAGGTACATGTTCCCAGCCGAATAGAGCGCCCGCGCCAGCCAACGATTGTGAGGGAAGCGTAGCTCCATCTCGTTAATAAGATGGCGAATCAGCGTGTCGTCGCTTTGGTTGCGGGCCAGTTCCACGTTGAGATACAGCAGCCGGGCGCCCGCATCATCATTCAAATCCCGGATCTGATCGATTTCATTCTGGGTCAGCCGGTTCATCTTCAAATCGCAGGCCGCGGCAGCCACAAAATACGCATTCTGCGCAACTTCGTCCAGATGAGGATTGCGGCCGAGTAGCAGGTATTCTTCCTTGGCCTTCCGGTAGTGCCCGGCATCAAACAACGCATCTGCGTTGATCCGCAGATCCTCTGGCGGGAGAGTGTGGAGCAGATCCATTGACGAAATCTGCGCGCGCGCCGCCATGCCTGCAGCGCTTACAGGAAAATCTGTGAATACGCGGCGATAATACAGCAGCGCTTCCTCTTGATTGCCAAGCGCCAGCTCCGCCTTTGCATATGCCAACAGATAATTTGCGCGGTCTCCAATGGGACTCGACGCACTCGTTTGCAACACGCGCAGAGCATCCTCCGGGCGATGATCGTTCAGATACGCGTTCGCCAGAAGCGCCGGAACAAACGGCGTCAGAATGCTGTACGGGTACTCTGCCCTCAGCGCTGTCAGCGTCGCCTCGGCATCCGCATTCAACGAAGCGCCCAGCTCCGCCTTCGCCAACAGATAGTCATTGAAGTCGCCCAGCGCGGAACCGCGCTCGACAGCCAGCTTCAGATTCGCGATAGCGTGGTTATCGTGCCCCTCTACAAGGTAGGTATGTCCCAGCGCCAGAAATGCCAGCGCGGCAGACTCGCCGCTGTGATCATTCGCCCAGGCCCGGACCTCGGCAAAGGACGCAGGCGTTCTCTGTTGAATCAGCCTGGTTGCTAGCGGCCGTAGTGGTAATGAAGCAACGTACGCCGCATGCAGTCGGCGCGCCAATACCGTCTGCAGAGCAGCCTCACTCGTCACAACATTGCTGCCTCGCTGCGCATGAGTCAGATTACGGCGTCGATGCGCTGCGCCTGCGCCCTTCTTACCCAAAATCGAGTGCTGCGCCGATGTTCGATCAAGCTGCTGAACAGGTCTCTGCGCCGTTTCCGCCTGCGTCTTAGGAGCCGTCGTCAAACAGAACCCCAGGAAAACGCCAACCGTCAAACACCTATAGAAAACGCCACGATTACGCCGCAAATCGCGGCCGGTACTGCAGGTGCTGCTATACGACATGGGAAATACGGGTCCCTCTCCTCCAGAGTAAGCTGATTTCGATCAATATCGATATGCGCGATTCAGATTCTTCTCTTCCCAGGTTCCTCATTGTGTACCCCATTTGCCGCCTCGAAGCACCCCATCCGACCGCTTCTCCTCGAATGCCGGCCGCCCCGCCCGGAAACCCGCAGTTTTGCGGGTGATGGAAGCCGACCCTTATTATTGGAAAAGGGGCTTCCACCCGGCGGCTGGCCGTCAGGTGAATATTTCCCTGAAACGAATCATTATGCCAATCATCCAAAGTTCAGGTACCGAGGAGGTCCATCCCGACGTTCTGCTGGTAAACCAGGCGCGGGACGGAGACGTAACGGCTTTCGAGAAGCTGGTGCGTCAGTACGACCGGCAGGTTTTCCGGATTGCGCAGCACATCACCCAAAACCGGGAGGATGCCGAGGACGTCGTTCAGGATGCATTTCTGAAGGCCTACGAAAAACTCGATCAGTTCCAGGGCAATTCGAAGTTCTACACCTGGCTGGTTCGAATCACTGTGAACGAAGCGTTGATGCGGCTGAGAAAGCGCCGCACCGGAAAGATGGTCTCCATTGACGAGGATGTGGAAACGGAAGAAGGCTCGATGCCACGCGACCTCGCCGACTGGAGCCCCGACCCGGAAGCGCTCTATGGGCAATCGGAAATGGCCGAAATTCTAAGAAAGACGATTCAAGGGTTGCCGCCCGGTTTCCGAGTTGTATTTGTCTTGCGCGACGTGGAAGGGCTTTCAACCGAAGAGACGGCAGAGACGCTCGGACTTAGCGTGCCCGCGGTCAAGTCCCGCCTGCTGCGCGCTCGCCTCCAATTGCGCGAGCGGCTGAGCCGCTACTTCCGCGACAGAAACAAGGATGGTGCAAAGTGACCTGCACAGAATTTCTAGCGAAACTCGATGACCTGCTCGACGATGAGGTCACAGCGCCGCTGCGGGCCGAACTGGAAGAGCACCTGCGCGGCTGTGAACACTGCGTCGTAACTCTCAACACGACCCGAAAAACCATTGAAATTTACCGGACTCACGAGATTTACGAACTGCCCAACGATCTGAGGGAACGTCTCGAGGCCGCCATCCTCGCCAAATGCCGTAAGTGTTGATATTCTCGCGCACGCGATTGACGCGGAGGCTCTATCGGTTGGATACTGTGAAGCATGTTTCGCTCCATTCACGTCGCGCGGATTATGCCTGACATGTGCATGTGCATGTGCATGTGCATGTGTCGCCTCATCGTGCCCGCGAACGGACGATCGCAATAGCGCGAACGACCAGAAGTTCAAACGGCCCACGGTGACTCCCATCGCGGGCCGTTTTTCTTTGTGCAGATGCGGGAAGGCCCCGTCGCCTTCCCGAAGAAGATTCCGCGAAATGCAGCAGCATAAGCGGTGAAACCTGGCGCTGATACGCCAGCCGGCAGTTGACCTAGAGTCAAGGAGCAGAGGAATGGCAGCAGAACAGAAACAGCAATTGGCCACGTTGGCCGTTCATGGGGGACAACAGCCCGACCCAACCACCGGATCGCGGGCCGTGCCGATCTATCAGACAACTTCTTACGTTTTCCAGGATGCCGATCATGCCGCCCGCCTCTTCGGGCTGCAGGAGTTCGGTAACATCTACACGCGCATCATGAACCCCACCACCGACGTCTTTGAAAAGCGCGTTGCCGCGCTCGAAGGCGGCGCGGCGGCGCTGGCCACTTCTTCCGGACAG
The DNA here is from genome assembly GCA_964636535.1 of uncultured Acidobacterium sp. Classification (GTDB taxonomy): domain Bacteria; phylum Acidobacteriota; class Terriglobia; order Terriglobales; family Acidobacteriaceae; genus Acidobacterium. The sequence goes on from CAZWSD010000002.1 coordinate 7,923, forward strand.
GCGGCAGAGACCCTCGCCATCACCACCATCGCCAGCTCTGGCGACGAAATTGTTTCCACTACCTCGCTCTACGGCGGCACCTACAATTTGTTCCACTACACTCTTCCCAAACTGGGCATCAAGGTCCGCTTTGTGGACGCCGACGATTTCGATGGCCTCAGCGCGGCCATTAACGAAAAGACCCGCGCTATTTACACCGAAGCCCTCGGCAATCCCAAACTCGATGTCTCAGACATAGAGACACTCGCCAGGATCGCCCACGATCACGGACTCCCGCTCATCGTCGACAACACATGCGCATCTCCCGCCCTGTTGCGGCCGATTGAATGGGGAGCCGACATCGTCATCGAGTCAGCCACAAAATTCATCGGTGGCCACGGCACCTCCATAGGCGGCATCATCGTCGATTCCGGCAACTTTAACTGGAAGGCATCCGGCCGCTTCAAAGACTTTGTCGAGCCCGATCCCTCCTACCACGGGCTCTCCTTCGTCGAGGCCTTCGGCCCCCTGGCCTTCATCCTCAAGGCTCGCGTACAGGGCCTCCGCGATACCGGCGCCGCATTGTCTCCCTTCAACGCCTGGCTTCTGCTGCAGGGCCTCGAAACTCTGCACCTGCGCATGGAACGCCACTCCCAGAACGCGCTCGCCATAGCCAGGCATCTTGAAAACCACCGCGGCGTCGAGTGGGTCAACTACCCCGGCCTGCAATCCAGCAAGTATGCGTCCCGAGCGAAAAAGTACCTGCCCGACGGACAAAGCGCGCTGCTCACGTTCGGCATCAAGGGCGGCTACGAAGCTGGCAAGAACTTCATCAACACAGTCAAAATCTTCTCCCTGCTGGCCAATATCGGCGACGTCAAATCCCTGGTCATTCACCCCGCTTCCACCACTCACCAACAACTAACCGCCGAGGAGCAGGCCACCACCGGCGTCACACCCGAACTCATTCGCCTGTCCGTCGGCATTGAAGATGTCCGCGATCTCACTGCCGATATCGATCAGGCCCTCGCCGCCGCTGGTGCCGCAAAGTGAACGCAGCCGCCGCAGCACCTGTCATCCAGCCCGACTTTTCCGGGAACTACCTCATCGACGAGGTCGTTCCCCTGGAAAGCGGCGAAAGGCTCGTGCGGCCAACACTCCATTACTCCGTCTACGGCAAGCTCAACCAGGCGCGCGATAATGCCGTACTCGTCTGCCACGCGCTCTCCGGCAATGCTGAGGTAGCGGAGTGGTGGCCGCAACTTTTCAGAAAACCCGGCGCACTGCTCGATCTCGACCGCGAATGCGTCATCGGCATCAACATCTTCGGCTCCTGCTACGGTTCCACCGGGCCAGGATCCATCGACCCGGCAACAGGCAAACTCTACGGCCCGACCTTCCCGCTCATCAACGTCCGCGACATCGTTCGCGCTCAAGCCAAACTCATTGAGTCACTGGGAATTCACAAACTAAAACTGGTCATCGGTGCTTCCATCGGCGGAATGCAGGTGCTGGAGTGGGCCGTGCTCTTCCCCGATCGAGTCTCGCGCGCCGTCAGCATCGGCGCCGCTCCACTCGGAGCCATGGGACTTGGACTCAATCATATGCAACGGCAAGCCATCATGCTCGACCCCAAATGGGCCCGCGGCTATTATTCGCCGGAAGATGAGCCGCGCGGCGGTTTGGCCATCGCCCGCGCCCTCGGCGTCATCAGCTACAAAAGCGTCGAGCTCTTTGAGCATCGCTTCGGTCGCAAGCCCAACCGCACTGGCGAAAATCCCTGGATCTCCACCGCGGCCGGACAAAATGGCAGATTCGATATCGCCGGCTTTCTCGATTATCAGGGCGCGAAGTTCAACGAACGCTTCGACGCCAACTCATACATCTCCATCACCCGCACCATGGACACCTTCGACCCCGTCCGCGCGCATGCCACTCCATTTGCCGCATACAGCCGCATCCTCGCGCACCTCACCCTCGTCGGCATCTCTACGGACTGGCTCTTTCCGCCCGAGGACGTCCGCTCACTGGCAGCCATTATCGGTGCCGCTGGCGCGCGTTGCGAATACCAGGAAATGGCATCCATCCACGGGCACGACGCTTTCCTGGCCGAACCGGATCACCTCGTTCGCCTCCTGACGCCGGTCTTCGAGTAGCGGAAAACGCGGTGTTGCCATTCTCAGTGCAGGAAACCTCCCGCAACCGCTAGAGGATTCGTCAGAGATGGCCCGACGTCCTTTGCCCGTCCGAGAACTTCCCAACTGCGATTCGCTCCCAAGCCATTGACCATTCGGCGCTTCGCCCGTATCCTCATAAGGGAAGCTGCTGGTGAGCACCCCGCTCCCAGCCTTTCCCGCCTGAAAGCACTGCCCCCTCGTTCAATGGTAGGACAGCTGACTCTGGATCAGCATATCGGGGTTCGAATCCCTGGGGGGCAGCCAATTAGAATCAACAAACTGTGAGATATCCTCAGTTCCCGTACTCCCATCCGGCTGCGCGGGAGTTCCATTTTGATGCCTTGCCGCGCGCGTATCGAACCCATCCACCGAAGGGATTTCAGCTCCTCGAACACGGTGCCTGCACTTATCAACGGTGATTTCGATCGACCTGTGTCCCCTCGGCCCTTTCCCCTGGATCAATGAGCCGCCGCCTTGGGCGCGGGCCCATTTAGCGACCGAGGACAATAATGGCGGCGACCCGCTGCTCGACGACAATCAGTGACCTCTCTTCGGCCTGTTTGTATACACATTTCGCGCATGGCGCCCATGCCGCATGCGTGATTTTGGGAGTCGATCCTGACCGTGGCGACTCCCCGGGAATCAGCGCCGCATTCGGAATTGAGCACCTGATGGACTGCTCAGACTCGCGACTCAAAACAGGGATGCCCGCCTTCCCGCAACTTTGGGTATCTGCTAGAAGCCTGCGGGCACAGCAGCGGAACGGACACTGTATTGCGCGCCCAAACACGGGCCGCGCGATTCCTGAGTCACGCTGGCCCGAATGCGCTGGATAAGCCGGCATCCTGGAACCTCGCCGGCAAACTGTAGCCACTTGGAGCCGCCACAGACGTATGATCGCGTCTCAACCAGGTCTATGACCGGTTGATTTCATGGTTTACATCGTATTCGGCAAGCAAAGCCCGGTTCCACACCCTTTCGAGAGTATGATGTTTCTATTGTTGGCCCGGTGATGAAACACCCTGGCTTGCATAATCTGTACGCCGCAACGATCGCTGCACATCCGTCCAGTAGAGGATGAAGAGGTTGGCAGTTGTGCTCCCGAGCCTGAGTTGTTGATCCAAATGCATTTTCTTTCCAAGTTTCTGCGCTCACGCCCTTCACGTGTTTCCATTTGGTTGGCCCTGTCCGCGCTATGTGCGTGTATCGGCAGCGGACTGGTTTGTCACGCGCAAACAAGCATCGTCCAGCAGCAAGAGGCCCGCAGGCTGAACAATCTGGGTACGGCGTTGGTAAATCAGCAACTATTGCAGCCGGCTATCCAGAAGTTTGCCGCCGCCTACCGGCTCGATCCGCAAATGACGGTTGCCGAGACGAATGAGGGAATTGCCCTTTTCTACCTGGGGCAGGCTCAACAGGCAAAAGAGGTTCTGCTGCATGCGGCGCAGCAGAACGTGCGCGATCCTCATGCTTGGTATATGTTGGGACTCCTGTACAGGGGCCAGGGCCAATTCGGAGCGGCAGCCGAAGCTTTCAGCCACGTGCTCTCCATCGCACCCAATGATCCTGACACCCTCTACTTTCTCGGCTCTTGCGAAATGAGCCTGCACCATCTCAACAAAGCCATTGCGTATTTTCGAGCCGCATTGAAGTACGACCACTTCCATGTATCCGCGGAGTATGGTTTAGCGACGGCTCTGCGTATGTCCGGCAACCCTTCAGCAGCCATGGTCCATCTGAGACGATTCCAGCAACTGCTGCGCGAAAAGGTGTCCGCACCCCTTACCCACGGCGTCGGAGAAGAGGGTAAGTACTCGGCTACGCAGAAGATTATGCCGCAGGGACCGGAAGTCGGTCCGATGATTCCCATCAAGTTCGTGCGCCAGCCCTTGAACCACAGGCTTCCGCGAAGCGGACCTCCGTCTGAGGCCAACACAGGCGGCGGCGCTTGCATGATGCGCCCGGTTTCGGGCGGTCCGCTCTATTTGATTGATCCCCGTAATGGGAGTCCAGCGATTCGTGTGTACCGCTTCACCAAAGACAGTCACGGCAAAGACGTCATGGAACAGGTATCGGCGGTGGCCATGGGGCTCAAGGCTGGCGGACATGGCGTCTCCTGTGCGGTCGGCGACTACAATAACGATGGCCTGCCCGACCTGGCCGTGGCATTCACGAATCGCGTGGTCCTCTACAAGAATCTTGGAAACGATAAATTCGCGAACGTCACAAGCAAGGCAGGCATTCTGCCTTTGAATCATCCCGCAGGCCTCACCTTTGTCGATTATGACCAGGATGGCGACCTCGACCTTCTTGTTACCGGCCGCCCCGACGGACGCAAATCGACCTCCAACGTCATGTGGCGAAACAACGGCAACGGAACGTTCACCAACGTGACATCGGCAAAGAACCTCGGCGGAAGCGGCGCAACAACCTCCGCCTCGCTTTCTGATCTGAATAATGACCGCGCTGTCGATCTTGTGGTCACCGGCTCCGGCGCCGCTCCCACTCTCTATATGAATCAGAGGGAAGGTGCGTTTCACACCGTTCCCATGTTCTCCGCGAAGGGCCTGCCGCCAACCGAGGGAGTGGCGATATTCGATTACAACAAGGATGGCTGGATGGACATTGCGCTCACGCACGATGGCTCTCCCGGCGTGACGCTCTGGCGCAACCTGCGCGGCGAACGCTTCCAGCGCGTGCCCCTGCCGATTCAAGATGCCATCCGCGCCTGGGGAATCACTCCCGTCGATATCGACAATGACGGCTGGATCGATCTTGCGGTCGTAATCGATACGAAACATGGCCCAGAGCTGAGAGTGCTGCGCAATCTCGGCTCCAAAGGGTTCGAGGATGTGACCGCGCGCCTGGGTCTGAACGTCATCCAACTCCATGATCCCCGCTCTGTCATCGCAGCCGATCTTTACGGCAATGGAGCCGAGGATCTGATTGTGACGCAACTCCACCGGCCGCCCGCCGTACTGCTGAACATTGGGGGCAATCGCAATCACTCCTTGTCTATCTCACTCCGAGGCCTGGCGGACAACAAGATGGGCATCGGAACGAAAGTGGAAGTCCTCACCAGGAACGACTGGCAGAAGTTTGAGGTGGACGGCGCTTCCGGATATATGAGCCAGGGACCTAATGACATTCACGTGGGTCTCGGAAATGAGACGCGCGCAGACATCGTGCGGCTGCTCTGGCCTACCGGAGTGCCGCAGGATAAGATCCACTTCGGGACAAAAACCTCGATCACCATCTCCGAGATCGACCGCCGCGGCAGTTCCTGCCCCACGCTCTTCGCGTGGAACGGGAAGAAGTACAAATTCATCGACGACGTCATCGGAGCGGCCGTCGTTGGCCACTGGACTTCTCCCACGACCGTCAATACACCGGATCCATCCGAGTGGGTCAAGATTCCCGGACGCGACCTCAAGGCCCGCAACGGGTACTTCAGCCTTCGCTTCGGTGAGCCGATGGAAGAGGTGAACTACCTCGACCGCGTGCGCCTGGTAGCCATTGACCACCCAATCGGAACGGAAGTTGATCCAAATGAACGATTCCTCAGCGAGCCTCCCTTCCCCAACGGCAAAGTCGTTCTCACCACCCACGCGCATCCGGTTGTAGCCGCGTGGGGCAACCATGGCCATAATGTCACTCCTATCCTGCGAAACAAGGATGGCAAATTCCTTGAGGATTTTACCGATCTCCCCTATGACGGTTTCGCCAGGATGCACTCGCTCACCCTCGACATCGGCCATTGGACGCCACACTATCCCTTGCGGCTACTGCTCTACGGCTACATTGACTATTTCTCTGCCAGCTCCCTGCATGCGGCCTGGCAGGCCGGGCTCAAGCCCATTCCACCGTACATTGATGCCGAGTTGCCAGACGGCAGGTGGAAGCGCGTCGTCTCTGACATGGGATTTCCCGCTGGATTGTCCCGGACCATCGCCGTCAATCTCACCGGCAAGCTCCTGCCCGGCACTCGGCGCATCCGCATCACCACGAATCTGCAGATTTACTGGGATCGGATCCTGGTCGACAATGAGCCGGATCATCCGCGGGATATTCGTCGGATTCCATTGCATCTTGCCTCCGCGACTCTTGCCCGTCGCGGCTATCCGCAACAGATCGACCAAAGGGCTCCGGGCCTGATCACCTACAACTACAACAGCAACAGCTACACAGGCCCTTTCCGCTATGCCCGCGGATACTACACACGCTATGGCAATGTCACTCCGCTCCTGAGAAAAGTCGACAACAGGTTTGTCGTCTTCGGCACCGGTGAGGATATCGACCTGGAGTATTCCGCCGCGTCCCTGCCGCCGCTGCCGCCCGGCTGGACTCGCGACTACTTCTTCTATGCCAACGGTTTCGTAAAGGATATGGATGTCTACGAAGCTCGCCCATACACTGTTGGCCCCATGCCCTACCAGGGTATGACCACCTATCCGCCGCGAACCCCACCGCCTCCGGCCGTGCGGCGAACCATGCGGCGCTATGAACTGAACTGGAACACGCGATTTGAGCCGGAAGGTAACTCACACTATTACCTGTTCCATTTTGTTCACCGCGACATGCATCCGCCGGCCGCGCCGCTGGCCACATCCGTCCAGATCGCTTCCGCGGCGAACGCAACCGCTTCGGGTACCGCCCGATGAGCAGCCTTACCCTGCTGCCCGCCGTCGAATTGCTCGCCCTGCTGCGGACCTCGAAGATTTCCACCTCCGAGTTGGCCGAGGAATTCATTCGCGAAATCGAGCGGCTGAACCCCGCGATCAACGCAATCGTCGATTTCGACGCGGAGCGCATCCGCGCTCAGGCTAAGGCTCTTGCAACCCGCGGCAACGCGCCTGGAGCACTCTTCGGTCTCCCCATAACCGTCAAATCTTCCATCTCCACGGCTGGTTATCGATGCGAAATCGGCAGCCGGCTCAATCAGGGCTCAGTCCCTGAACAAGATGCGCCGGTTGTGCAGCGGCTCCGCGCCGCCGGCGCACTGATTCTGGGAACCACCAACTGCCCTGAATTTCTCATGGCTTACGAAACGGACAATCTTTTGCACGGCCGCACCCGCAACCCGTGGGATCTGGACCGCACACCCGGCGGCTCCAGCGGCGGTGAGTCGGCAGCCATTGCCGCCGGGCTTTCCGCCGCCGGACTCGGCAGCGACAGCGGCGGCTCAGTGCGGGTTCCGGCGCACTTCACCGGCATCTGCTCGCTCAAGCCTACGCCCGGGCGCATTCCCGGACGCGGTCATCTTCCCCCCTGCGTGGGCCCCTTTTCGATTCTCGGAGCCATCGGCCCCATGGCCCGCACCATCGCCGACGTCACTCTTCTCTTCCACGCGCTATCTGGAAGAGACGCATTGGATCCCTGTTCAGCGCCCGTGCCCGTTTCCACCCCTGCAATCGACGACCTCAAGCGACTTCACATCGGCGTCTTTGAAGATGACGGTCTCATGCCCGTCACGGCTGAAACACGCTTGGCCGTGCGGAATGCCGCCCAGGCTCTGCGAAAACGCGGCTTCAATGTCGAGCCGTTTCGCCCGAAGGGACTAGAAGCCGCCCGCCAACTGTGGTGGAAGTTCTTTGTCCGCTCAGGCGCCATGTTCTTGGATCCCATCGTGCAGGGCAAGCAATCGCAGCTCAGCCCCACCTTGCAGGGCTTCCTCAACATCGCTCATTCCGAGCCGGCTCTTTCCGGCGCCGAATTGCTGGAGGCCTGGGCTCAATGCGATCAGCTGCGACAGATCCTCTTGGCTGAGTTGCAGCAATTTCCTATCCTGCTTTGCCCGGTCTGCTCCGTCCCGGCCTTCCGTCATGGCGAGCGCTCGTGGCAAATCGAGAGCCAGCCCGTCGCATACCTCGACGCCATGCGATTCACGCAATGGTTCAACCTGCTTGCCGCCCCGGCAGCCGTGGTTCCCGTTGGAAAATCGCCGGAAGGACTACCCATCGGAGTACAGATTGCCGGACTTCCTTACAATGATGAAATTGTCCTTGCTGTGGCTGCTGCCATTGAGAACGATTTCGGCTTCCAGCCTCCACCCTTGGCTTTGCACGATAATGTCCCCGGGCCGATCAATGCCTGCGGAAAATAGAACAGCAGAGAAACTCGCATGCCAAGCCCCTCCCATGCCTCGGTCAACCTTCCTTCTTCGACCTGCAATCAAGACGGCATTGACTGGCGTCTGCTCCTTGGCCGTGAGCCTGTCGTTGTAGATCCACTGGCGCTCGCCGCGCCCTTCGAAGGCAAACGCATCCTGATTACCGGCGCCGGCGGATCGATTGGATCGGCCCTCGCAAATTGCCTGGCACAGTTTCACCCCGGGCATCTCGTCCTGCTCGATTCCTCCGAACACGGCCTCTACGAAGTTCATAATGACCTCGCTTCGCATGCAGATGCCCCTCCGCATACCACCATCCCCGGCGATATCTGCGACAACGCGCTGTTGCACGAACTTTTTTCCATCCAAAGACCCCAGATCGTCTTTCACGCCGCGGCCTACAAACACGTTCCGCTCATGGAGCATCACCCCCTCGCCGCATTGCGAACCAATGCGCTCGGCACCTCCACGCTGGCGCAGGTATCACAGCAGTGGGGCGTCGAACAGTTGGTCATGCTCTCCACCGACAAAGCCGTTACTCCATCCAGCATCATGGGCGCATCAAAGAGGATTGCCGAACTGGCCCTGCTTGCATCCGACGAAATTCCCACGTGCATGAAAGCCCTGCGCCTCGGCAATGTGCTTGGATCGCGGGGCAGTGTGGTTCCGCTTTTCAAAATGCAAATTGAACAGGGTGGCCCCGTAACGGTCACCGATCCCGATGTTTGCCGCTACCTTCTTCCCCTGCGTGAATCGGTAGAACTTCTGCTGTCAATCGCCGGCCCGCAATACCGCACCGGCCTCTATATTCCCCAAATTGGCGAACCGATCCGTATCCTCGACCTGGCTCATTTCCTCATCGATCATCTGGCGATTCCCGGCTCGCACGCCATTCCGGTCGTCTTTACCGGACTGCGCCCCGGTGACAAACTCACCGAAGACCTCCTCTCCAGCCGCGAGACGGCCGACGGCGACGGCGCCCAACTCCTGCGCCGGGTTCGTCCATTGCAGTCTGCCCCGCCGGATTTGCCGCACGCGATGGAACAGCTCCAACACTCCATAAATCAGCGCGCCACTGAGCAAGCACTCCAGATCGTCAGGCAACTCGTGCCCGAGTATCAGCCCAGTCCCGTCATCCGCAATTGCCTCCCGCATCCGGTAAATACTCTATGAACAAACGCACCATCGCGGTGGTTACCACCTCGCGTGCCGACTATAGTCATCTCTACTGGCCGCTGCGCAGGCTCATGGAGCATCCGCGGGTCGATATGAAGCTAATTGTTCTCGGATCGCACCTCTCGCCCGAGTTCGGCAATACCGTGCGGGAAATTGAACGCGATCGCATTCCCATCGCCGCCCGCCTGGAATGCCTGCTTAGTTCTGACTCCGATATCGGCATGGCAAAAACCATCGGCCTCGCCACCTTGAGCCTCGCCGATCTCCTCGGGCAAATGCGCCCCGACCTGCTCCTGCTCATCGCCGACCGCTACGAAATGCTCGCTCCGGCCTCGGTCGCCCTCGCCCTGCGAATTCCCGTGGCCCACATCGAGGGCGGAGAAATCAGCGAAGGCGCCATAGACGACCGCGTCCGCAATGCCCTCACCATGTTGGCGCATATTCACTTCACTTCCACTCAGCTCGCGCGCGAGCGCATCATCGCCATGGGCGAAGAAGAATGGCGTGTGCATCGCGCCGGCGCACCCTCGCTCGACCATCTCAGGCACAGCAAACTCTTGAGCACGCAGGAACTCGAAGAGCGCCTTCGGATTTCGCTGGCACAACCCACGCTCCTCGTCGCCTACCACCCCGTCACCGTCTTTCGCGAAACCACACGCGAAGCCGACGCGCTCTTCCACGCGCTCGAAAATGTCTCCAGCCAGATTCTCTTCTGTTATCCCAATGCCGATGCCGGCAGCCGCATCCTCATCGAGCGCGCCAACCAATTCCTCAACCGCAAAGGCAATGGAAGCATCTTCACCAACCTCGACCCAGTCACCTACTGGAGCCTGCTCCGAAATGTGGAACTGCTGCTCGGTAACTCCAGCAGCGGCATCATGGAAGCCGCATCCTTCGCGCTGCCGACGGTCAACATCGGCATGCGCCAACAGGGTCGCGAACGCGCAATGAACGTGCTCGACGCCCCGGCTGACTCCGCCGCTATTCTACGCATGCTGCACACGGCCTCCAGCGACTCCTTTCGACGCTCTCTTCATGGAATGTCCAATCCCTATGGTGACGGTCGCGCCTCGGAAATCATCGTTGACGTGCTCACTGCTGTCGAGCTCTCGGAGTCGCTGCTCGTCAGGCATGCCCGCGACTTGAAACTGAACAATATACAGGCGGGCTGAATGAGAAGCGAGATGATTCCACTTTCTGCGCCCGAAATACTTGAATCCGATATTGAAGCCGTCGCAAAAGTGCTGCGCAGCCCGCGCCTCAGCCTCGGCCCAGTCACGGAAGCCTTCGAACAGGCTCTCGCTGACTACGTTGGCGTGGAGCATGGCATTGCCGTCAATTCCGGCACGGCCGGGCTCCATTTGTACATTCGCGCCATGGGCATTGGCAATGGCGACGAAGTCATCATGCCGTCCTTTACTTTCATAGCCGTCGCCAACGCCGCCCGCCATGAAAAGGCCACGCCCGTATTTGTCGACATTGACCCTGTCACGCTCAACCTCGACCCGGAAAAAGTTGAAGCCGCCATCACGGCCAAAACCCGTGCCATCATCGTCGTTCATACCTTCGGCTGTCCGGCAGATATGGATCGAATTCAGGAAATTGCCGACCGGCATCAATTGCCCATCCTGGAAGACGCCTGCGAAGCCCTAGGCGCAGAATACGCCGGGCGCAAGGCGGGCTCCTTTGGCCATGCAGCCGTCTTCGCCTTTTATCCCAATAAGCAGATCACCACCGGCGAAGGCGGAATGGTTGTCACTCGCGACCCTGAACTCGCGGGCCGAATGCGCGCGCTGCGCAATCAGGGCCGTTATCCATCGAGCGACTGGTTCCAACATGACGAACTCGGCTACAACTACCGCATATCGGAAATAAATTGCGCCCTGGGCCTCGAACAACTCAAGCGCATCGAGTCCATCCTCGGGATCCGCGAAGCGGTAGCCCAAAGATATACCCGGCTACTAAGCACAAATCCGCATGTTACGCTGCCGCTTGTCGAACTTCCTCGGCGGCGCATCAGCTGGTTTGTCTATGTGGTTCGCCTCAGCGACTCCTTCGCGCGCGAGGATCGAGATGCTGTCATCCAATCCTTGACTGACATGGGAATTCAATGTGGCCGCTACTTCGCTCCCATCCATCTGCAGCCGTGCTACTCCAGCTACTCCGTTCTGCTCAACCTGCCCATCACGGAACGTTGCGCCCAACTCACCCTTGCACTACCCTTCTTCAACCAGCTCACCGCCACAGAGGCGGAACAGGTGTGCCACGGTTTCGCTCTGTCACTGAGTAAGTTACATGTTTAGCACTCGAATGCCTCGTCGCCGCGCTGATTGTTGCTTCCAGCTCTCGTCTGTTGGCCGCGCGGCTTTCTCGCCTTTGCGACATCCCTTCTTGGACCACTCTGCCTGCCTGGGACGACAACAATCCGCCCGGAGAGTTATCTACAATCTGCATCGAGCCTCGCAGGGCCAAACCGGCCTCCCCGCGAAGCGTAAACTGGAAGCGAACTTCAATTGGAAGCCGAATCCAATCAGGGGCACAAAATCGTGGATCAATACGTAGAACGTGTCGTCGACCTCACTGAACCCGACGCGAATCAGATCTTCAACTTCACGTTGCAGCAGGCCCGGGCGCATTTACTCACAGGCAGTCCCGATGCAGTCCGCCAGATCCAGGGGTCATTCGCGCTTATCGCCCGCGAGGGTAAAACCGTAAGAATGGCCCGCTCGCTTGACCGTCCCATGCGCTACTTCCTCGCCAAGCGGCAGGAGGGTCCCGTGCTCATCGTCGCTCCACGAATCGATATGATTCACGCCTGGCTCAAAAGCGAGGGACTCGATGCCCAGTTCCATCCCAGCTACACCCGCATGGTTCCTGCTCATTACATCGTCGAGCTCCAGCTCATTGGCTGCCCCGATCCCGACCCCGTCTATACACGCTTCTTCTCGCCTGTCTCTGCTTCCCTTCCTACAGATCTGGATGAAATCGGCAAGCAATACGTCAGCGCTCTCGCTGAGGAAATTTCGCAGTGGGTCAGCCGGCTTCCCGCGCGGGAACCCATCGGCGTCTGCTTCTCAGGCGGCATTGACAGTGGAAGCGTCTTCCTCACCACCTACTTTGTCATGCAGCGGCTGGGCATCAACCCGTCACGGCTGAAGGCTTTCGTCCTTGATCTCGGCAGCGGCCCCGACGTGGAGCAGGCCCGCGTCTTTCTGGATACCCTCGGCCTTGGGCTCTTCCTCGAACCCCTCGAAGTCGATCCATCCGCTCTCAACACCCAACAGACCATTCGTATCATCGAAGATTACAAATCGCTCGACGTAGAATCGGCAACCATGGCCGTAGCCTTGTGCGGTGGCATTCGCAAGCGCTATCCGGACTGGAAATATCTGATCGACGGAGACGGCGGCGACGAGAATCTAAAGGATTATCCCATCGAAGAAAATCCCGAGCTCACCATCCGCAGCGTCGTCAACAATCAAATGCTGTACCAGGAGGGCTGGGGCGTCGGCAAAATCAAACACTCTCTCACCTACAGCGGCGGTCTCAGCCGGTCCTATACGCGCACCTATGCTCCGGCCCACCACTTCGGCTTCTCCGGCTTCAGCCCCTATACTCGCCCCAATGTCATTGCCGTGGCAGAAGCCATTCCTTTCATCACACTCACTGCATACAGCGTCGAACGCCTCTATCAGCTCAAGGGCGAAATCGTCGCGCGCGGCGTCGCCGCCGTTACCGGAATGAAGATGCCGGTATTTCCAAAACGACGTTTTCAACACGGAGCTATCTCCAGGGACGATCTCCGCGCCCAACTGCCACTGCGTGAAGCCGAGTATAGGAAGAGCTTTCTATCCCTCTATCTGTGAGGCATCGTGGCGTTGATCTTTCCACAAAGCGCCGCCGAACGCGACCAGTGGATCCTGGACAGACGCCAGGACCGCCCGGCGCTGCCCGCAAATGAGCCGTACGCCTTTTTCATCGAGAAGGAATGCGGCCCCGATCGTCAGGTCACGCCCGTCGCCACCGTCTTTCTCACCAACCGCGAATGCCCCTTCCGCTGCACCATGTGCGACCTGTGGCGCAATACACTCACGAAATCGGTGCGCCCCGGTGCCATTCCGGCGCAAATCGATTTTGCTTTGCGCCGGCTCCCGCCTTCAAACGCCATAAAGCTTTACAACAGCGGAAGCTTCTTTGATCCCCGAGCCATCCCAGTGGAAGATTACGCGGCCATTGCCGATCGTATTCAGCACTTTGAGCGCGTCATTCTCGAGTGCCATCCCGCGTTCATCACCGACCGGTGCCTCCAATTCCGCAATCTTTTCAGCGGAAGACTGGAAGTTGCCATCGGCCTGGAGACCGCACATCCAGAGACCCTCGAAAAACTGAACAAGCGGATGACACTCCAACAATTCGCCGCGGCCGCCAACTTCCTGCGCCACCACGATATTGACCTGCGGGTCTTCATCCTCGTGCAGCCTCCATTTATGCAGCCAACCCAGGCCCTTTACTGGGCTCAGCGCTCTCTTCACCTTGCTTTCGACTGCGGTGCAACGGCCGCGACTCTCATTCCCACCCGTGCCGGCAATGGTGCCATCGAAGCACTCGCCGAGGCCGGTGAATTCACCCCTCCTGGACTGAGCCTTCTTGAAGACGCCACCGCATACGGCATCGAACTCCAGCGCGGCCGCGTGTTCGCGGACCTGTGGGATATCAAGACTCACGACGACTGCAAGCGCTGCCTTCCATTACGCCTGCGGCGTCTCGGCGAAATAAACCTTCGTCAGTCACTCACTCCCCCAGTCACTTGTGATGCGTGCGGCAACCCATCGAGGGAGCCGTCGTGAGCAAGCGCTTTGACCTGGCCGTGGTGGGAGCCGGCTTCGCCGGGTCCCTCCTCGCCATGATCGCGCAACAGCTCGGCTTGCATGTCATCCTCCTGGAGCGAGGACGTCATCCCCGCATGGTCATCGGTGAATCTTCCACACCGCTCTCCAACCTTCTTCTCGAAGAGCTGGCAACTCGTTATGATCTCTCCCGACTTCGCCCGCTCAGCAAGTGGGGAAGCTGGCGTGAGACCCATCCAGAACTTGCATGCGGCCTCAAACGAGGATTCAGCTTCTTCCATCACCACTGCGAATCCACTTCGGCCATCAACAGGGAGAATCAACTCCTCATTGCCGCCAGCCCGCATGATGTCATTGCCGACACTCACTGGTTCCGCGCGGACTTCGACGCCTTCCTCGCGCAAGAAGCACAGCGTCTGGGAGTCACATACCTGGACGAAGTGGTACTTCATACGTGTGCCACAAATGAGCACGACGCCTGCCTGAGCGGCACAAATCATGGACGCGAATTCAATCTCCGGGCACGGTTTGTGGTGGATGCGACCGGGCCTCGCGGCTTTCTGCATCGCGCGCTGCATCTGGGAGAGCACGAGCTGCCCGATTTTCCGGCAACCCAGGCACTCTACAGCCACTTCACCGGCGTGCGACGCCTTCAGGAAACAAACGGCATCGCCCTCCATGACGATCAGCCACCCTATCCGGTCGACGATGCTGCAATCCATCACCTGTTCGACCACGGCTGGATCTGGATGCTGCATTTTTGTAATGGAGTCACCAGCGCAGGAGTAGTGGCAACTGCCCCGCTTGCGGATCAATTGCTCCTGGCGGACGGGCAATCGGCGTGGGATCGCGTGCTCGATCGCCTTCCTGTCGTGCGCGCGCAATTCCAAAGCGCAAAAGCCGTCCAACCCTTCCGCCATATCTCACGGCTGCCATTCCGCAGCGCGGCGATAAGCGGACCACGTTGGGCGCTGCTGCCCTCCGCAGCAGGCTTCGTTGACCCGCTCCTCTCCACCGGCTTTCCGCTCACCCTGCTGGGCATCTCCCGGCTTGCCGAAATCCTTGAACGAGCTTGGAGTACAGACAGGTTCGAATCTCAACTCCAGAATTACTCGACCGCAACCGATGCAGAACTGCTCGCCACGGCAAGACTCATCAGCGCCTTGTACGCGAATATGAGTAACTTCCCCGTCTTTGCCGCGCTAACCCTCCTCTATTTTGCCGCGGCAAGTTATTCAGAGACCGCCCGCCGTCTGGGGCGCCCTGAACTTTCGAAGTCATTTCTCCTTCACGACCATCCCGTCTTCGGCGCGCAATGCGCCCGCGTCCTCCAGCTCGCGCACTCGGCACGCGCCATCCGCGACCCCCAGGCCGTCATCGACGAGATACTGCGCGTCATCGAACCCATCGACGTGACCGGCCTTTCCATTCGCGCGCGGCGCAACTGGTTCCCCGTGGATGCCGAAGACCTGCTGCGCGCGGCACATAAGGTAGGCGCGACTCGAGGCGAGATTCTGCAAATGCTCGCCCGATGCGGATTCAACGCACCTGCTTCTTCGTCGTCTTGAGCGCAAAGTGAATCGGCCTGCTGGCGATAATCCCCTTGCCCTCCTCTACCGTAATGATCTGGTTTGGATCAACATTCTTGATGATTTGCGTATCACCCGCGGGCCACAGGATCTTCAGACTGATCCGCTTGGATGGATCCGGCTTGCCCAGCCCAAAAGTCAACCGCAACTGACTCTGCGAAAGATAACTTGACCCGCTTTTCACCATCTGGCTCATGTGTTGTCCCGTCGACGTAGTCAGATACACCCTCGCGCCAATACCGTCGCGGTTCGAACGCGTGCCCACTGTCTTCACCTCCAGCACGTCGTTCTTGTTTGCGCCATCGTCTTGCCAAACATGCGCCGCCCCGTTGCTGGTCGTCACCACCACGTCGAGGTCTCCATTGTTGTCAAGGTCGCCATACGCTGCGCCACGCCCCACCAGCTGCTCCTTGAATGCCGGACCCACGTCATTCGACACGTTCTTGAACCTTCCATTCCCCATGTTTTCAAAAAGCAGCGGTCGCTCCGCATAACTCAGCTCAGGATGTATAACCGAAATGTCATCGTCCACGTGACCGTTGAGGGCAAAAATGTCCGGCCGCCCGTCCAGGTTGTAGTCAAAGAAAAAGGCTCCGAACGTGAGCACATTCACAGAGGGGCCTCTGATACCGGCCCTCCCGGCCACATTGGTAAAAAGGCCGTTACCGTCATTGCGATATAGCGAAATACTTTGATTCGTGAAGTTGCCAATAACAAGACTCTGGAGTCCGGATCCGTTGTAGTCGCCGGAATCGGTGCCCATCCCCGCCCGTGCCTGACCCGTAGAGCTGTAATCAACCCCCGCTGCAAGGCCGGTTTCGGTGAAGGTTCCATTACAGTTGTTCCGGTACAGTCGGTTCGGCTCCGTGTCATCGGTGATGAACAGGTCCATGCACCCGTCATTGTTGTAATCAATCAGGGCCACGCCAAGAGCCTTGTCATTGGGATCGTAAAGCCCGGCCCGCTTGGTCACATTCGCAAAAGTGCCGTTGCCGTTGTTCTGATAAAGTGTGACGCTTTCGCCCTTGTAGAGCTGCGGCGTGCAATACGACTTGTGAACTCCATCCAGGGAACACCACTTGTCGGTCTTCACCGACCAATTCACATAGTGATCCACAACCAGATCCAGCAACCCATCCTTGTTATCTTGAAACCACGCTGCCGAAGTCGACCAGCCGTGCGAGCCTACGCCAGCCTTCTTCGTCACGTTCGTAAAGGTGCCGTTGCCGTTGTTCCGAAAAAGGTAATTGTGCCCAAGCGCGGTGATGTATATATCGTCGTATCCGTCGTTGTTGTAATCACCCACCGCGCAACCCATGCCGTACATCTGCACATCAAGGCCCGCTTGCTTGGTCACATTGGTAAACGTGCCGTTGCCGTTGTTCCGGTAAAGCGCCGGATACGACTTCTTCTTCCCCCCATGGCCCGGCCAGTCCATCGAGTTCACAAACAGGATGTCCTCCCAGCCGTCATTGTTGTAATCAATCAAGCAAACTCCGCTGCCCATCGTCTCCGGAAGATATTTCTTCCCAAACGCTCCGCTGTTCCGGACGAAATGAATCCCCGCCTGCTTGGTGATGTCCGTAAACCGAATCGGTCCTGTCGGTCGCGCCGGTGTTGCCGCCGAGGAAGCCGAACCGGAAACACCGGCATGCGTCTCCGGGGCATTCTCTGATGCGGGCGCCTCCGTCTCCGGCGTGGGCTTGGGCTTGGATTTGCAGCCAACCAGAATGACAACGGCCCCGAGCGCAACACACAATGCAATACGAAACAATCGAGAATTCAAGTACGGTCCTTCAATTCAATGATTCTTGCGCCCTTCCAGCAGGCGCGCTATATGTCGATATCCCCGCCGGGGATTCTTGCTTACGCCGGGAGTCAAGCCACATCTCCACAAGCAGTGCCATCGGTCCTACCCAGAACAAGGCGTAGAGTTCTCCGTAGATGCTCTGATCAAGACGGAAGAACATCTCCACCAGCGCAACCAGGAAAACCACCACACATTGCCCCTTCTTCGACCGCACGGTTGTCTTCGGGTCCGTGATCATGAAAAAAATGAATAGCTGGTATTCCGGCCCCGTGATCGGAGATACGACCGACAGCCACGGCTGATGGATCATCCAGGAACGTATCAGGGCCAAAGCCAGAAACGACACCACATACGTCGCGCTGATGTGGAATCGCCGCAGCCGCCAGATAATCACCGATCCAAGCAGCCAGATCACCACCATCGCCGCGAGGTTATTGCCCCACTGAATACTCAGCATCGCCGCGCTGGCCGGCAGAAAAAACAGCACCAGGCTGATTCCGAAATTCGAGGGGTTCCACAAGTGCCTCCCGTTGAACCTCAAAACATACTTCGACGTAATCGCAAGCGCCGCGGCAACTGCGTAAGGCCAGAAATCCGGTGCGCGCAGCAGAATGCCCGCGCTGATCCCCGTGATATACGCACTGGCCAGGTTTAACCACTTGCCCAGAAAAATCCGCCCCAGAATCAGCTCAAGCCCAATCGCCGTTCCAATTGCCAGCACCGTTCGCTCGTAGCTCTCAAGGATTCCGAAAGAAAGCTGCCCCGCCAGCAGGATCAGCGTAATAAAAACCGGCGGCACATAGCGGTTGTCGAGCGATAACCATCGCTTCCACTGCGGCCGGCGCGATGGCTGGGACACTGGAATAAACATCGCGCTTTCGCTCACTTCGGCTCCGTAATGTGATAGAGCTTATCGGGTGTCAGATCTCTCACCGTCTGAACCGTGCCGGACGGCCAGTGAATCACAGCCTTCTCAATATGCGGACTCTTGCCGAGCCCGAAATGTAACCGCAGACCATTCTGAGCCGCAAACCCGGAACCGGCCGATACCTCCTGCAACTGCTTCATTCCATCCCAATACAGTGTAAGTTCAGCGCCAATCGCTTCCCGGTTGCTTCGCGTGCCCTGCAGCCTGAACTCGATCCACTTCTCCTCCGGACTCACATGGTCCTTGTAGAGAATCAAAGGACCATTCTGATTGGCTTCCACAACGTCCATCGCGCCGTTATTGAACAGGTCCGCCACTGCCACGGCTCGTCCGTCGTATCGGTCCGTCACGCCCACTTGCCGTGCCACGTTTTCAAAATGCCCGGCGCCGTCGTTCACCCAAACATGCTTTTCCTGGTACCCGGAGAGGCTCCGTCCATTGAAAGCTGGCCAGTTCTTCGCATCTCCAATAATCTTGCTGTTCCCCGACGCCACATTCGCAAAGTCATACCAATAGCTTCTCGTGCGGCTCAAGGAAATATAGCCATTCGTCAAAAACAAATCCTCGTTACCTTCATTGTTGAAATCCGCAAATTGCGCGCCAAAGCTCCAGCCACCCAGGCTCACCCCCAGCGCACGCGCCATATTCACGTATTGCAGCGAGCCGCCGGACGTGCCCGCCTTCGGCGCCCAAAGGTTGTTGCCTTGAAGCAGAAACCCCGGTGCAGAGATATTTGAGACGTAAATATCAAACTTACCCTGGTTGAATACATCCCCAAACGACACATCCATACCGCTCTTCGGAGAAAACCCAATTCCCGTCTTCTTGCTGACATTGTAAAATCGCTTGCCGCTATTGAAAAAAAGCTGGTCAGTGCCGTAATCATTCGCAATAAATAAATCCGGATATCCATTCCCCGTAAGGTCCGCGGCCCCCGCCGCCAGCGTCCACCGGTGGCCTTTCAGGCCTTCCTCCTGGGTCACATTCTTAAACTTCCCATGGCCCAAATTCTCAAACAGGTAGTTACGCCCGCCATTATCGGCATATTCAAAGCTATCCGGCATAATTCTAGTTGTCTTCAGGTGCCACAAGTTGATACTGGCCGGATAATATCCCCCCACAAACAGGTCCAGCTTGCCATCATCGTTGTAATCAAACCAGAGCGCCGTGTTCGCGTTTATCCACTTGGGAAGCCCCGCCTCCTTGGTCACGTTCGTAAATCCGTGCCCGTCGTCGTTGCGGAACAGCATCGGCTTACCCCATTTGATCAGGAATAAATCCGGGTAACCGTCGTTGTTGTAGTCTCCCCACACCGCCCCCGTCGATACACCGGTTCCAGGCTTGTTCACGTTGGCAATTCCCATCTCCGGAGCCACATTCGTAAATGTCCCGTTGCCGTTGTTGCGGTAAAGCGCATTCTGCCCGCCCACCTTGCTGGTCGTCACATAGATATCATCCAGCCCGTCGTCGTTGTAATCCACAATCGATACCGACGCCCCCAGCGACGCAACTTCAGGCATAATCGCCGCGAGCTTCTTATCCAGCAGCGGCGCCTGGTGAATAAAGTGGATCCCTGCTTTCGCCGTATCGTTGGTGAAGTAAAAGCCATATCGGGCCATCGCGGACTTCTCACTCAGCACAGCCGCATCAGCCTTCCTCTTCAATGCCATCCGGCTGAGAACAACCGGAACCGCAATCAACCCGATAAAAAAGATAATCAGAATGGCTTTCGCGATGGGGCCGCGCTTCATTGGCTGGGTGTACTCCTCAAGGCACCTTCAAATTTCCGGGGCGTAATATACCGAGTCTGATATTTCTCCCAGTCGCTCCTATGATGGCGGTATTCCCACTCGTCTTCGAGCGGCCTCGGGGGCTTGTCGTATATCTTGCGCGCATGATAAGGAAGCGGCCGCACTGTCGCCGAATCTACAGTGTTGTAATCCCCGTCCTTTGTCCAGCCGTCTCCCGCGAACACGTAGTCGCGCTCCCAGCCGGCGGGCGGCAGCGGCGGCTCGGCAAAGCGCAGAGACAGCTCGTCTCCGGCGTTCATGATCACGTAACGGTCATCAATCTTCAGCAACAAGGGACGCACATTCCCATACCGGGTGTAATACCCCTTCAGGTCTTGCCATATCTGTGTCGTCGCCATCAGATGGTTATATTCAGGAATCTCCGGCGATGAAGTATTTGCCTTCTCAATCACCGAGTAACCGCGGTAGTGCAGATTCGCGTAGACCGGGGAAAGGTGTGTGATCTTCAGCGGTGTCTTTGGCAGACCTCGCGCCCACTGTATCTGGTCCCAGTAAATCTCCATGTTGGTACCTAGCCGCACAACATGTGGATCGCCGGCATGAAATATCCCGGTGAGGTTGAAGACGCATGTCTTGTTCCGCCCGTCTGGAAATCCCAGGTTCGGCTCGACGACGTGCCACACACCATGCGAATTCTCGATGGAAAGGCTGAGCGGCTTCAGCTGCTCCTGGGGATCATGGCGAATGGCAGCGTTCACCGTCGAGTTATCCGGATCCAGCCATCCCTTCGCAATCAAATATAGAGGGCCTGACGTGGGAACATTCTTTCCCAGATAGATATCCACATAGTGATAGCTCGTGATTCCCGGGTAATGGCTGGGCTTGAAATTGGCGAGATACTCGCCGTCCAGGCGAGCCAGCGTTTTCGTAACATTATCCCCATCGTTGTCCACAGCCCGCGCTATGGGATGGGGTTGACCCGTAACCACAATCGCCAGCTTTCTCGGCGGAACCACGAAGCGCTCATCGGTGTAAACCTCGGTACCCTTTGGATGATCCACCACCATCAGCGAAAGATAGTCGTAGTAATACGTCTCCCATAGCTCATCCGTAATATCCAAATCATAGTAGTCGTCACGCGACACTAACTCTCCGCGCGGTATCTTGTACCACTCCGATGTCTTCTCGACAGCCGCCGGACCCTGCCCATTGATGCGCAATCCGATCGCGGCTCCCCAGGGAGCCGTATCCATCACAAACTTCATCCTCTTGCCGTTCCATGCGAACAGGTAGGGGCAGGACCCCTTCAACCGTTGCTCAGCCAGCACCACCTCATCGGCCTTCAGAGAAAACTCTGCGTTCACTGTTCCGTTTGGCCACGTTATGCGCGCCACCTCGGCCTGCGTCTGCGTTCCAAGACCAAAGTGGAGCTGCGGGCCGGTGATCGGCAACTCCTGTGTCATCAGCTCCGATCGGATTTCAACCGTGCCGCCGATCCCAAAGGTATTCACGCGCTGGCTGCCGGTGATCCGCCTCGCACGTGGGCGAATCGTCTGCCAATGATAGTCCTTCGTTCCCTGGTTAATATCTTCCCTGGCCTGGCCTTCCGCGGTAATTCCAAGCAGTGCCATCCGGCCATTGTCTTTCACATCGGCAAGTTGGAACACCTCCGAAGGCCCCACAGGATGACCCAGCAGAACAAAGTCCCCCGACCTGTGCGCAAGCCAGATCAGCCCCCCGGCCTTCCGGTTCACCGAAGGTGACACCTGCGCCAGCAACAGATCGGGCGCGCCATTATTGTCGATATCCGTCACCAGCAACCGGATCGGCCCCGCTAGGTTCGTCGCGCTGTCCGGTACCGTCGCAGTCTTTGCCCAATTCCATCTCTGTCCGTTGCCCTTCACCGTAAGCCGCGCAATTGTCCCATCCGGCAACACCGCTACAAGATTTATCCCGCCGTCGCCATTCAGTCCGGCCGCCGCAATCGCCCTAGCCTTGGCAAATTCGCTCGGAAGCGAAACCGGGACAAACCGCCCCAGCCGCTCATTCATAAACAGGTGCAGGTGCCCCCTACCATCAATAATCGCGGCGTCAGGGCTTCCGTTTCCCGTAAAGTCCGCCCACACAAATTGCTCAATCCCAGATATCCCCGCGAAGGGGTGCGTGGGCGTAAATGTGCCGTCTCCGTTGTTGCGCAGCACGGTCGGCAGCCCAGCCTTCTGGCCCAGCACAATGTCCATATTCCCATCGGCATCAATGTCGACTGCCCAGGCCCCGGTGTAGGAAGCGTCCAGTACAGACTTGGGCAACTTCGTCGCCGCCGTCACATTCGAAAATGAGGTGGGAGTGTTTTGCCGCATCAGACGAAATCCACCTGCACCGGCCAGTGCAAGATCCATCTTGAAATCGTAGTTATAGTCCAGCCCCACAATGCCTTCCGGCGTCGGCGCCACAGCCTTCGGCCCGCCCGGAAATGCAAAGCTCACTCCCGTTGCCAGCCGCACCTCCTGCCCATTGGCCACCACAACCGTTGGCGCGCCTTCACCATCCAGTGATACCGCCCCAATCCAGCTCCATCTCGTTTTCCCGTCTCCTGCCCCAATCCCTGGCACAGGCTCCGAACTGAAATGAATCCCCGTATCAGCCGGGGCCGGCGTCGAAGAAGGATTCGGCAGCTTCACCATCCGTGTAAACGGCTGCGCATCGTTGTCAGGTGCGGGCCGTATTGCAGACAAGTCCGCCCGAAACTCCGCTACCTGCATCAGCGCGTTCCGTAGAAACACACTCTGCAGCGCTGCAGATCGCGGAGCCGAACCCGATGCCGCCTTCTCCAGCGCCGTCAGTTGCTGCTTCGCTTCCGCCGGCCACGCGCCGCCCTGCGCTGCAATCCGCTGCACCGCCGAGTGCAGCGTAGCCCCATCCCCTCGCTTGGCCGCAATCCGGCTCAGATCCACAAGCGCCGCAAGATTGTCCGGCTGCTCCGCAAGAATCTTTTGTATGAGCTGCTGATACTCCGCGTCGCTGCCGGGGCCTCCCTCGCGCTCAATCGCACGGGCAAGCGAATACCTGGCCTGCAGACTCTTAGGGTCGAGCTTCACCGCCTCCTTATACTCCCGGATGGCCTGCTGCGTATCTCCCCGCGCCGTATAGAGCAGCCCCAGCAGGTAATACACGCGGCTGTCGTCGGGAATCAACTTCCGCGCCTTTTCCAATCGCTGCTGGGCCGGCGTAAAATCCCGCTGCCGCAGCGCCAGAATCCCCCAATCCACCCATGCCGCGGGCTCCCCCGGAGCAATCTCCGTGGCTTTCTTCAGGTCGCTCTCCGCCAGAACATCATCCCCCACCTGCAGAGCCGACAACCCTACATAAAACGCGGAAACATACTGCCGGTACGCAGCCGTATTCCGCCCAGGCAAACCGCTGCTCCCATGGCATCCGGCAAGCACGAAAGCAGCAATCGAAAGGGTACAAACGGCCGCGCTTGCGACCGAACGCTTCAAACTGCAGGAAGAATGATTCATGGGTTGCTGACTGCTAACACAATATCCTAGAGACGCCGCTGCATGCAGCCTGGGTGCCCTTAACAATCCGGATCCGACCCCCAAGCGCCGCGCGCCGCCAATTGCCTTCGTTGGCAAAAGCGGGCTCTTCAATCTGTCGCAACCACTGGGCCTTCTCCCACTTCTGCTGATCGTGCCCCTTCCAGTTCGCGCAGGTCTCGCCTTCGCGTGTCGAAGCCCATAACCGCAATCATCACCATTGAAAGTACCGCCAGGACAGCCACCATCCCGGCCGCCACTCCCAGCGCCGGTACCAGTGCCAGCATCCCCAACACCTGGGCCGAAACGCCGCCGGCTTTACTAAACCCGGCCACCCATCCTGTGGCCCGCCCTCGCACGCGCACCGGATAGCACTCCGCCGCATACGGCAGCAGCATTGAGATCACCGCACTCGTCCCGATCACCAGCAACGACACCGAAATAATCGGATTCGACAAGACGCGCAGCGCGTCATTATCCCTTAGCAGGATGGCTACCAACCCCAGCGTGGTCACCCCAATCGACGCCAGCAGCGCCTTCTTCGTGCTCCACACGCTGTAGAGCCAGGTCGCCAGCGCGATCGTGGGAATCGCAATCAGCGACGATCGCGCGATGATCTGGCTGGCTGCGCCCATGCTTCGGCCTTCCGCCATCAGGCTCCCAGGTAGCCACAGCATCACCCCGAAATTCACGAATCCCCACGCCAGCGCCGCCAGCGTCAACGCCGCCGTCACGCCCAGCACTTCCCTTATCTTCACAGGCGTCGCTCCCGGTTGCACCGGCTGCGGAACCTTCTCCCGTTCCGGCACTGCCCTCGGCAGCTTCTCCAGTACGATCCCAAACCGCGCCAGCGTCTCCCGTGCTTCTTCAGTCCGCCCCATCGCCTGCAGGAATCGCGCAGACTCCTGCAGCATTGGGCTCAGGAAAATCAGCACCAGCGCCGTCGGCAGATCGATCAGCCACATGATCCGCCAACCGAAATATGGCTGCAGCCACGCCGACAGAAGACTCGTGGCAAAATATCCGCCCACCGTGCCAACTCCGCCCACCAGCACTAGAGACCAGCCTCGATGCCGTGTCGGCATGATCTCCGCCAGCAGCGCATAGGTCACCGGCAGCATCCCTCCCGCGCCGATTCCCATCATGAAGCACATCTCTACGTTCATTGAGAACATCGGCATCGTCCCG
>CAZWSD010000003.1:0-28945 GCA_964636535.1 uncultured Acidobacterium sp.
TTACCAGGAGCGCCTTTACGCGCCCATCGACGCCGCCGACAAGCTCAGCTGCCGCCCCGACTTCGCCATGCTCATCTACCCCGGCTACATCGCCGTCGCCAGCGAAGGCATGAAGCTCAACTCCGCCATCCACGTCGCCCCAAACACCCCACCCGCCTTCCTCGTCCAGGCCGAAGACGATCCAGTCCACGTCGAAAACGTCATCGATTACTTCCTCGCCCTCAAGCATGCCGGCGTTCCTGCCGAAATGCACATCTACGCTTACGGCGGCCACGGATACGGCCTGCGCCCTATCACCCAATCCCGTTACATCAACGACGTCCCAGCCTCCAACAAAATGCCCCTGCCTATCTCCCACTGGCCCTCCCTCGCCGCCGCATGGATGCGCTCCATCGGCATGCTGAAATAGCCTAAACACCAATCCTGCGTCCCGCCCCGGGACGCAGGCCCCCCCCCACAAGCCCAGCTCCGGCTTGCCACCCATCAGGATCGCCTGAAATTATAGAGTGGTCAGACCATTACCCCGAGAACCCGCCCATGCGACTCCGCCTCTTTGCTCTCGCCGCCCTCATCGCCCTCACGTCAAACCTCTTCGCGCAATCCCCCGTATGGCAGCCGCCCGCCAACCTCATCACCCTCCACCTCTGGCCCCACCGAGCGCCCGGGGAAACGGCCCATTCCGCCGCAGAAGCCAACGCCGCTATCAGCCATCTCGTCGCGGGACGCCACTACATCCGCCTCACCAACGTCTCCGACCCAACTCTTACCCTCTATCCGGCCAGGAACCACAACACCGGCGCCGCCGTTCTGGCCTTCCCCGGCGGATCCTACAAAATCCTCGCCCTCAACATCGAAGGCACCGAGATCTGCCACTGGCTCAACTC
Organism: uncultured Acidobacterium sp.; assembly: GCA_964636535.1. GTDB lineage: Bacteria > Acidobacteriota > Terriglobia > Terriglobales > Acidobacteriaceae > Acidobacterium. Next base: position 885 of record CAZWSD010000003.1, read on the forward strand.
CATCGGCGTCAACTGCATCCTCGTCAAATACCGCGTCCCCGACTCCGGCCCTTACCCACGACACGCCGCCGCCCTCCAGGACGCTCAACGCGCCATGGGCCTCGTGCGCCTGCACGCCGCTGCCTGGCACATCGACCCCCACCGCATCGGCGTCATCGGCTTCTCCGCTGGCGGAAACCTCGTCGCCCAGCTCAGCGCCCACTTTCAGAAGCGTGTTTACACACCCATCGACGACGCCGACAAGCTCAATTGCCGCCCCGACTTCGCCATGCTCATCTACCCCGCCTATATCCCCGAGCCAGGCAATCTTAACCAGGCCCGCCCCACCTTCCACATCACTGCTCGCACCCCCCCATCGTTCCTCGTCCAGGCTGAAGACGACCCCGTCCACGTTGAAAACTCGATCGACTACTTCCTCCTGCTCAAACGCGCCGGCGTTCCCGCTCAGCTTCACGTCTTCGCCTACGGCGGCCACGGATACGGCCTGCGCTCCATCACCCAGTCCGTCTCCGTCAATGACGTTCCCGCAGCCAACAACATTCCCCTGCCTATTACCCACTGGCCCTTCCTCGCCGCCGCATGGATGCGCTCCATCGGCGTCCTCAACTGACCGGTCGCGCGCAGGCATCAACCGTCAAGGCGATGCCCCGGGCAAATCTCTCCCTTACAGTCGACGGGAGAAACATATCCATGGAAGCCGAAGCTGGGATCCCGGATACTCCGGCACGGGAATCGAGCAAAGCCAGGATCAATCTCCCCCGGAAGACGCTCCGCTCCCGTAGACGCTACCCTCTCGGTCCGGCAGCCTCGGCGGCGAAGCCACTCTTCTCTTGGTCCTGTTCACACGATGCCAACAACCTGACGGCGTCTACTGGCCCTCACGCGTCAGGGAGCGGGCACACACCGCACATGTGCCAAAAATAAAGAATTCATGACCCGAAACACGAAATCCCCTCGGCAGTTTCGGCCTCTCATGGACAGCACATCCCTCCAGGTCATACAGCTTGCCGCATTCATTGCACCGGAAATGATGATGATGCCCTTTATCAGCGCGCTCGTAACGGGTGGAATCGCCGGGTGCGGCGATCGCGCGCAGCCAGCCTTCCCCCGTCAGCGCCTGGATGTTTCGGTATACCGTCGCGATTCCCAGCCCCGGGTGGTGTTGCTGCGCCGCCTCCAGGATCTCTTCAGGAGACAACGGTCTCTCGGCTCCGGTAATGGCTTCGCGAATGACAGTCTTCTGTCGCGTGTGGCGCTTGTCTCCGTCGCTCAAAAGTCAATGCCTCCTGGCCCGTGATTGCTTCCCCGTACGGGACCTCTTCCTCTATGTTGCACTGCCCAGCCTGCGCTTCACCACAACGGCAGCCTTGGCGAAACGCCCTGAGCTGCTTGACATCAATACTGATATCAGTATATCAATATCGATATGCCGACCGCTCCACTGTCGCCCCCCTCGCGAATGTCAGCAGCATCTCCTTCGGCAAGCACCGCGCACCACGCTCGCACGTCGTTTTCTCTTCCCAATCCACCCATCGGCTTGGTAAATTAATATCCCTTTTCTTGACCCCTCAACGTTTCTCCCAGATCATCAAAAGAACCGCTATGAAGCTCAACGCCAGACATTGGAAAGCCCTAGCCAGCTTGATGTGCCTGGTGCTCGTCTGTTTCATGACGGTCGAGGTCGCCCACGGCCACCCCGCCAACGATCCCTCCGGCCAGCACTGTCAGATCTGCGCAATGGCCCACGTGGCCGTAGAAAACCACCCCACTGTATTTATCGAGCGCGTCGAGCGTGCCGTTGCCACCGTTGTCCTCGCCGAAGCCCGGCCCGGTTCCCGCTCCGTCGTCTTCACCCGCTTCATCCGCCCGCCGCCGGCTGTCTTCGTCCCCCTCGCCTAAAGCGAACCTCCTCTTCATCCCATCTCTCCGCAGGTTGCAGCGTCCCGCCGCTATTTCCCCCTTGGGAATCAGCTTGGTATACGCCGGAACTCGCAGCGTATTGGGTCAGAACCTCCGCTTTGGCGCCGATTTGCAGCCTGCCCCATGTCCGGCAGGCATGCAATCGCCCCGCAGCTCTACACCTTTGGAGACACCATGGCATTTCCCTCTTCTTTTAAGAGGTTTGCGGCCCTTTTCCTCTTTTGTTTGCCCCTTTGCTGCATCCCCTCCGCGCTCGGCCAGCCGGCCACCCACGGAAGCATCATCGGCACCGTCACCGACTCCTCCGGCGCCGTCATCCCCCATGCCAATGTCACTCTGACCCGCACCGCCGGTGGATTCAACCGCACCACCACCACCACGGGAAGCGGCGTCTTCCATTTCCACATGCTTCCCTTCGGCAGCTACAGGCTCGCCGTCCACTCCAAGGGCTTTGCCGCCTCCCAGAAGCCTGTTAGCGTCGTATCCGTCCTTCCTCAGACCCTCACCATTGCCCTCAGAATCGCCGCCGCCACACAGACGGTCACCGTCCAGGCCTCCGGACCGATCACCACGCCCACCTCGCTCCAAACCACAATCAGTCGCGCAACCTTCACCAAAATCCCCCTCGAAAGCGGCACTTCCGCCATCAGCTCGCTCGTCACCATGACCACTCCCGGCGTTACGGCCGATTCCAACGGAATGATCCACGGCATGGGCGATCACGCTGAAAATACCTACTCTCTCGACGGCGAGCCCATCACCGACCAGATGAGCAAAACCTTCTCAAACCAACTCCCCTCCAGCGCCATCGAGTCCGTCAAGGTCATCTCCGGTGCGCCCCCTGCGCAATACGGGGACAAGACAAGCCTCGTCATCGAGGTCACCACCCGCTCCGGCCAGGGCGTCACCACTCCCACGGGCAGCATCCACTCCTCCTACGGCGCATTTGGCACCGCCGCCACCGGCTTCGATCTCAGCTACGGCGGCGCAAAATGGGGCAACTTCCTCGAACTCGACGGCCTCAACTCCGGTCGCTTCCTCGACACACCCGAGTTCTCTATCATCCATGACAGAGGCAATCAGGAAAACATCTTCGACCGCATCGACAGCCAGTTCGACCGGCGCGACTCGCTCCGCCTCGACCTCAACTACAGCCGCTCCTGGTTCCAGACCCCCAATACCTACGACAATCTCAACGTCCGGAACGTCGTCAGCGGCGGCGCCGGACCCAGCCCCGTCTTCGGCAACATTGGTAATGCCGATCAGCGCGCCAAAATCGGCACCGTCGATATCGCTCCCACCTTCACGCGACTCCTCAGCAACAACGCCGTCTTCACCTTCGGAGCCTACGTCCGTAGAAATTCCTTCAGTTATTACCCCAGCAACAACGTCCTCGCCGACCTCGGACCCCCAAATCTCCAGCAGGAATCCATATCCCAGCAGCGCTCCCTCCTCAATGCCGGCGCCGATACCTCCCTCACCTGGACCCACGGCGTCAACACCGTGCTTGGCGGCGCACAGTACAATACCGCTTTCCTCAACGAGCACTTCCACCTCGGCATAGTCAACAACCTCCTCAACGCGCCCTGCATGGATACCTCCGGCAATCCCATCTACGGCTACTCCAGTCCCGCCGCCTGCCCAACCAACGCATTGGCCAATCCCAACTACAACACCGCGCTCGCTCCCTTCGACCTCACCCGCGGCGGCCGCCTCTACACCTTCAACGGGCACGCCGACGTAAAAACCCTCGGCCTCTATGTCGAAGACCAGATCAAGGCCGGCCCATGGTTCGCAAACATCGGCATGCGTGGCGACCTCTACAACGGACTCAGCTCCGCAAGCCAGGCCGAGCCCCGAGTCAATGTCGCCTATTCCGTCCCCCACTCCGGAACCGTACTGCGCGTCTCCTATGCCCGCACCCTGGAGACTCCTTACAACGAAAATTACGTCCTATCCAGCGAAGGATGCGCCAATCCCGTCCTCTCTCCGCTCCTGGGCTGCTCCTCCAAATTCACCACCCCGCTCCAGGCCGGACCCCGCGATGAAACCCACGTTGGCTTCGAGCAGCACTTCGGCCGCCACGTCAACGTCAGCGCTGACTACATCTGGAAGTACACCCGGTTTGGCGGCGACTTCTCCGTCCTCGGCAGCACGCCCATCACCTTCCCCATCGAATGGCAGAAGTCCAAGATCACCGGTATCGCCGGACGCGTCGATCTCACCCACTTCCGTCGCCTGCTCGCTTACACGGCCTTCTCCTCCGTTGCCGCGCGTTTCTTCCCGCCCCAGGTCGCGGGAGCCGGAGCCACCGTCGGCCAATCCGGTTTCCCCTTCCGCATCGACCACGACGAAAAATTCAACCAGACCACTCACATCCAATACTCGTTGCCTCTGCCCACAGCACCCTGGATCGGCTTTAACTGGCGATTCGATAGCGGCCTCGTCGCCGCGGCCGTCCCCTGCTACAACCCCGTCTCCCACGACGCCAACAGCGCTTGCGCCAACAGCTCCACCACCCTCAACGGACAACCGGCCATCGCTCTCGTCGATAACAACCTCCCGCCTGCGACCAACCCCGTCACCGGCGCCTCGATCTATGTCCCCCTCACTGCCGATCAGGAAATGCAGGCAGGCCTCGAGTGCGCCGGCGTAAAGGCCACTCTCGGCCATCCGCTGCCCGCCGTCTGCCCCGCCAACGAACTCACCTCGTCGGTCGTCTACATTCCCGCTCCAGGCACCGGCGACAATGACCATAACCCGCCCCGCGTCCGACCTCGCAGCCTCTTCGATCTCTCCATCGGCGACAACAACCTCTTCGCCCACGGTAAACGCCGCTGGAGCGTCGTTCTATCTGGCGTCAATATTTCCAATAAGTACTCCCTCTATAACTTCCTCTCTACGTTCAGCGGCACCCACTTTGTCACCCCACGTGCCCTCACCGCTAAAATCGCTTACCACTTCTAACCACCTCAGGCGCCATGCTTCGTCTCTTCAGAAGGCGAAGCATGGCGCTGCGGATTGTCTCTCCTTAGTTGCCCCCCGCGGCCATGCACGAAGCGCCTCTGCCGCGCTTCCGCCTCTCAACAAACTCCGGGTGCCCACATCGCGGGCCGAGCGAGCCGCGATCGATCCCCGCACGGTTCTGCTTCAACCAGATTGGTCCTCGTCAATCAACGGGGATGCATATGAATGAGCCGCTGGAAAGGCTGTAAAAATCACACTCCTCGCGCCACTTATCTCCCCTTCCCCGCTTCCACATTCCGGAACATCTCCTCTGATTCCCGTCATCTTCTCGTACTTATGTTGCGTTCCCGGATCCCACCTTTGACCTTGTGACACTTATGTGGGTTACACTGCCTATGTGAATACCTCAACGTTAGTTTCCGAGCTCAACAAGCAAATTGGCTGCCTGCGGGAAGCCCGTAACCTCCTCGCTGGGGATTCAGGCCCTGGCCGCAACAAAGCGCGGAAGCCTGCTAGGAAGCGTATGCTGTCTGCTGAGGCACGCGCTAAGATGGCCGCCGCGCAGAAGCGCCGCTGGGCAGCTTACCGCAAGAAGAAGAAGTAACTTCCCCACGATGTAGCTCGCTGACCGGGCTGGTCGTAGCTTGCCTCCCTGCCGCGATCACCTTTTCCCCTGGAGCACCCGCCGTGTATCTCATCGAGGGAACTTCATCCCCAATTCGCCTGTTGTAGGTGCATCCCCCACTCACGGCATGCGACGCGCCTGGGTTCATGCAGGCGCTGCGCCCTTTGTGTCCCCCAGTTCAGCCCGCACCGTGCGCATCGTTTCCAGGTAGAACGCAAGGTTGTGCAGCGTATTCAACACCGCCGAGAGCGGCTCCTGCGCCGCCATCAAATGCCGCAGATAAGCACGCGAATACCTCCGGCAAACCATGCATCCGCAATTCGGATCCGCCGGACTCTGGTCCTCGGCAAACTTGCGGTTCTTAATGTTCAAGCGCCCCTCCGAAGTGAACAGCAGCCCATGACGCGCCGCTCGCGTCGGCAGCACGCAGTCCATCATGTCCACGCCCATCCGCGCGTACTCGGCAATTTCATCCGGATACCCCACGCCCATCAGGTACCGCGGCTTGTCCTTCGGCAAAAGCGGCAGCGTCTCCGCGATCACCTCGCGTGTTCGTTCCCTCGGCTCGCCCACACTCAGCCCGCCAATCGCATACCCCGCAAAATCCATCTCCACCAGCCGCTCCGCGCTCTCCCGCCGCAAATCCACGTACGTCCCGCCCTGCACAATGCCAAACAGGTTCGGTGCCTGTCCCGCGAATGCGTCTCCCCACGGACGCTCGTATTTGTGCGCGTCAAAGTGACGTTTGCTCCGCTCTGCCCACCGCAGCGTCAAATCCAGCGACTTCCGCGCGCGTTCGTACTCCGCCGGATATTCCGTGCACTCGTCAAATGCCATTGCTATATCTGAACCCAGCGCAATCTGCACGTCCATCGAGTGCTCAGGCGAAAAGAAATGCAGCCCACCATCCAGGTGCGATCGAAACTGCACACCCTCTTCCGTCACCTTGCGCAGCTCGCTCAGGCTAAACACTTGGAATCCGCCCGAATCCGTCAGAATCGCCCGCTCCCAGCTCATAAACCGATGCAGTCCGCCCATCCTCCGGATAGCCTCATGGCCAGGCCGAAGATACAGGTGGTATGTATTCCCCAGCAGTATCCGCACATCCATCTCCTCCAGTAGATGCTGCGGCACTGCCTTTACCGTCGCCACCGTGCCCACCGGCATAAACACCGGCGTCTCCACCGCCGCGTGCGGCAGCGTCATCGTGGCCCGCCGTCCGCGCTCGTCCACCGTCCGATGAATGTCAAATCTCAACGACACTCAGCCGATTGTAATCGGCCCGCCGCCGCGACAAAAAGTGAGCGGCAAACTCCGCCGCTGTCCGTCGGATAACGTCGCCTTAGAAGACCTGTCGCACTGCAAGCTGCAACTGCCTCGGCGTAAACGCAAAACCCGGGCTGTTCAAGTTCGTCGCCTTCTGGTACTGCGGAACATATTTCCCTCCGCTGTTGATCGCGTTGAAGCAACGCTGGTTCGCGCCGCAGGTTGCCGAACTCGCCTAAACAAAGTTATAAGCCGTCGCATTCACCGCCGTAATGTTCTGGTGGTTGCAGAGGTTGAATGCCTCACCCACAAACTCAAGGTAGGACTTCCCATCAATCGGAATCCGCTTCGAGATCCGCATATCTACCACCGCCGTATTCGACATGCGCGCGTAATTGCACTGCAATTCCGGGGCCCGCGCCGCCCCGCCCGAGCCGGCTTCCCCACTGCCCATGTAGTTTAGCTTCCTCCCGTTCAGTTGCACATACGGTTTCCCGCTCGCCCCCTCCGAATACGGCAAGCCGTTCTCACCTGCACATCCGGCGCTGCTGCATAACCATTCGTCGGATAGCTCACCGACCCGTGCTCGCTCTACGGGCTCGTGAATATTCCGTTCGAGAGCTGAACCTTCGTCGTCAGAGCCTGCACGTGGAAATGCGCTGGCGGCTTCGTGCCGTTCTTCAGCGGCCCATTGCCCGCCCCCCCGCACATATGGAGGAAATCACCCTGGGGCGGATCGGCCCTCCGATGGCCTACTTACTTTGAAATGTCACTTGAGGTTGCACGACGGATGTTACAAGGCGATCAAGATACTGCAGTACTTATATGATTTCTTCGCCCAAGATTGAATCGTCAAGAATCAGGCCGTCCGGCTTTCAGAAAATCCACCGCATGACTAACTCGATCTGCCGATCCGTATAGGTCCGCGTGCTGTTGGCGTTCATCACCGTGCCAAACGCCGCATGCCCGTTAGCTCCGCTCAAATACGTCAACTTGCCCGTGCCCGTGCTCGTCTTCACGCCGGAAAGCGTGTACCCTATCGTCTCTATATTCGTCACGTTCCGGTGGTTCATCACATTGTTCACATTCGCCTGGAACACCAGCGAACTCCCGCCGCTCAGTGCGAATTGCTTGCCCATTCGCAGATTCGCGTTGTAGGTGCCGGGATAGCGAAACGTATTTCGCCCGATCTGCGGCAGCCACTTTCCTCCACCCGCTCCATTCAGGCCTCCGCCCACTCCGCTGACCGCCACACCCACGCCTGAAATCACGCCATTCAGAGGCAGTTGCACACATTCGCTCCCCGCCTGCAGCCACTCCTCGTACGAGCAGCTCATGCTCGGCACGGTACTTGAAACCCGCATCGTGTACGGTCGCCCGCTCTGCATGCCGCCCGTCATCGTTATCGTGTAGCCGTCCATCAGTTCACTCAGCCACCCGTTTGCATGCCATGGCTCGTGCAGCACCAGCCCGCCCGTCAGCCGGTCACGAATATCCATATTTGACGTCCCGTGCTCCAGCGCCAGATCCGCCGGATCCAGCACATTCCATCGCCCGCTGTACGCCCGCGCGTAGGGATTGTCATCCACCGCATGCCCATACCGGTAGCCCAGCGTCAACGCCATCGCATGTGGCAGCCTTCCCACCAGCGAGAATCCCGCCGCCTGGTACCGTGCATTCGCATTGCTCTCCATCGCCGCCAGCTGCTGGTACTTCGGATTCAACCGTTGATAGTAGAACCTCGACGAATAAGACACCGGCAGCGGCCCCAGTTGCCCCGGATCGTTCACCATGTACGAAATTTGTCCCACATTCGTCAGGTCGATATTCTGGTCCACAATTCGCGGCAAATGACTCCCGAAACTCCCCCAGTAGCTCACCGTCAACCGCAAGTTCCGGCCCAGTGATTGCTCCACAGAAACCTGCGCCTGCTCAGCCCGAAGATGCTGATACCCCGTCGCAAAATACGTCGCGTCCGGCTCCACCTGCAGATCCGGATGCGGGCTGAATACAAACGGAAACGTCGGCGCACCCACGTCCAATGGCTTGAACTCATAGATCCTCTCCGCATTCGCCGCGCCGGTCTGCGTCAGCGCCGCCAGCACGCTGGTGTTTGGAATCCTCCCGTAGAAGATCCCAAACCCGGCCCGCACCACCGTCGTCATTCCGCGTCGCCCGCGACTCCACGGCAGCTCCCACGCAATCCCAACGCGCGGACTCAGATTCCCCGCCGACGGCAGATCCGCGGTCTCCGGAATGTCCGGGTTCACCAGCCCCGCATTCGGCTTCGGCAGCTTTTCATAGTCATATCGCGCGCCCGCCGCCAGAGTCAGGCTCGGCAGCAGCTTCAGCGTATCCGTGGCGAACCCCGCGTAGTCTGCCGTATCAAATTTGAAGTCAGTCGGCCCAGTCGTCTGCCGGAACGTCGACCAGCAAGGCAGATTACCTGACCCCGTCGTCGAGGCATCGCAGTGGTCCGGCGACAGCAGGTCCGCCACAAACTGCTCTTTCCGGGAGTACGTGTAATCCCCCGTCACATACGTCAGCCCGCTCGTATGGTCACGCACATAATCCAGCGCGTACCCCATGTCCACCTGGTTTCGCCCCCGCACCCACGTCAACGTATCCGCCGCTCCCTGCCGCAGCTCGTCAGGGTACGCAGGCCGGTTCAGCGTAGACGGCGTCCCAAACCGAAAACCACCGCTGCCGCTCGCTACGCCTACCTCCGGCGGCACGCCAAAGGGATTCTTTGCAAACTGCTCCTCAAACGCCGTCGGCGAATTCGCCATCTCGCTCTCGAGATCATGTGCGTGCGTGTACTGCAGCTGATTTAGGAGATCTTGGGTTACAAATGTGTTCCAGCTCGCTGCAATCGCATCCAGCCTCAGCGTCTTCGTCCCAAAGCTGCCCATCCCCCAGTTTGCGGTCGGCGCCGTTCGCATCCCGTTCTCGCCATCCAGACGTACCATATCGTATCCAGCACTGATGCGATTGCGCTCGTTCACCTTCCAGTCAAACCTCGGAAGTGCAATCGTCTGCCGCGTCGTCCGCACCACCGGGCCCAGCAGCCCCGTCAGCGCCCCCAGCGTCTGCGTGTAATCCTGCTGGGCCTGCCCCTGCGAAACCACTGCACCACCCGCGCTCAACCGCCCAGCAAGCGTCTGCAACTGGCTCGCCGTCAGAGGAGCAAAAAACTTCGCCGGATTACTCGGCACTGCCATCCCCGGAAAATCTCGCGTCAGCTCATCCGCGGCCACAAACCACTGCCCGCGACCCTTCGCAATTCTCCCGCCCAGCTCCACCCCATACTGCATCCTTCGGTCCGGCGGATCATGCGGAGTCGTTACAAAACTCCCGTTCGCCGCCTCCGCCGTCAGCGTCGAAAATGAATTCTGGCTCCCCCACGCCTTATCCCGATCCTCGACGAACGCCTGCCCGTGCAGCCGCGCGTCCCCGCCCCGCTGGTCCGGCGCAACCAGATCCTGAATATCTGCGGCCCCGCTCAATCCCCGCTCCGCCGATGAATCCATGTTTCCACTCGTATCTCGGACCGGCTCAAACTGGCTCATCTCCTGCCTCGCGTTTGTCGCCTCATCCGTGTCAACCCGGCCTCCTGCGGCAGAATGAGTGTCCGTATTGGTTGCATTCTCACGCGGCGGAACAAACGCCTCTGCAAGTTCTTTCAGCTTCGCCTCATCGGCCTTCGCGCGACGCTCCTTCGCCGTCTCCATCGGAGGCTGCGCGGCAGTCACCCGCGGCTCATACAGCGAACCCACGGCCGGTAAATTCCCCTCCGGGTGCGGGCGTGAGGCATTCGATGCAGGCGGCCGCGAGGGAGTCGATAAAGCCGTCATCTCAGTCTTTACCGGTGCCGCGGGCACTGTCGCTGGGTGTCTGCCAGCCGAGGCGCGGTTGTCGGATCCCACACTTTCGCCGGAGGCGCGGCCACCGGAACGGCCAGGACCAGGCTCGAACGCCGCCCAGGCTCCCGGCTGCATGGCCTCAATCGGAACCTCGGCTATCTCCGCTTTCACCGTCCCCTGTGCTGTTCGCACCGTCACCTGCGCATGCACCTTCGCAATCTCGAACCGGGACGATGCATCGCCCCCGGCCAACGATGCTGCCCTCGGGCGCCTCTTCAAACTCGCTGCAACGTTACTCTCACGCCTGACCCTTCGCGAGGCCTTACCTGCGCCGCGAATCTGCGGCAATCTCACAGCCTGCCCCGCCGCCAGCCGGTCCAGCCTCGGAGCCACGTCTACCTGCGTCCCCGCGCCCACCTCCACGCCGCCTTCCTGCCACGGCGCAAACCCCGCTGCCTCTATATCAATCGAGTAATCGCCCGGAGCCACCTGTGGCAGCAGAAACCGCCCCTGCCCATCCGTAAATACCTGGTACGTCGTGCCGGAGCCCATCTCCTCAATCTCCAGCCGAGCGTGCTCCACCGGCGCCCCGGCGCCGTCCAGAATCTGCCCCGCCATCGACCCGCCGTTCTGCCACTGCGCATGCGCAAGACCGCCCGCCGCCAGCAGCGTGCAAATCGTCAACGCGCGAAGGCAGGTCACGCGGATCACTTGCTCTCTCCGTCTCAACGCGGGTTCGCAGCCTCTCGCGCGCGTGTCCCTGGCGCGTCTTCTTGTGCCGCCCTTTTCTCCACAAATCCTGCGTTTTCCGCTTCGAGCTTAGTCAATTCGCTACACTCAATGAAGCAAATGTTCATTGACGAAGCCAAAATCCGGGTCAAGGCCGGTGACGGTGGTAACGGCTGCATGGCCTTCCGCCGCGAAAAATTCGTTCCCCGTGGTGGTCCCTCCGGCGGAGACGGCGGCCGCGGCGGCGACATCATCATGGAATCCACCCAGCGCCACAACACCCTCATGTACTTCCGCTACAACCCACTCCACCGCGCCGAACGCGGCGAACACGGCCTGGGTTCCAACTGCACCGGCCGCGACGGCAAGGACATCATCCTCAAAGTCCCCGTCGGCACCCTCGTCTACAACGAGGATTCCGGCGACCTCATCCACGACTTCCAGCGTCCCGACGAGCGGGTCATCATCGCCCATGGCGGACGTGGCGGTCGCGGCAACCAGCACTTCGCCACCTCCACCCATCAGGCTCCACGCGAGCACGAAATGGGCTTCCCAGGTGAAGAATTCTCCCTGCGCCTCGAGCTCAAGGTCCTCGCCGACGTCGGCATCGTCGGCTACCCCAACGTGGGCAAGTCCACGCTGATCTCGCGCATCTCCGCCGCCAAACCCAAAATCGCCGACTACCCCTTCACCACACTCGAGCCCAATCTCGGCGTCGTCACCATCGGCGAAGCCCCCTATGAGGAGTCCTTCGTCGTCGCCGACATTCCCGGCCTCATCGAGGGCGCGCACCAGGGCGCTGGACTCGGCGACCGCTTCCTCCGCCACGTCGAGCGCACCCACCTCCTCGTTCACCTCGTCGATGTCTCCGACGCAAGCGGCCGTCCCGACCCCGTCGCCGACTTCCGCGCCATCTCCAACGAATTGGCCAGTTTCGGCGCGCATCTTGAGGAGAAGCCGGTCCTCGTCGTCGCCTCCAAAATCGACGTCGCCAACCCTGACAAGCTCAAGAAGCTTGCCGCCATGGCCAAACGCCGCAAGCTGCCGTTCTATGAAATCTCCGCCGTCACAGGCCAGGGCGTCGACAAGCTCAAGTACGCCATCGGCGAACGCGTCCGCGAATTGCGGTCCCAAACCCAGATCGAACTCAAAGAGTCTCGAGGTTAGTGCTGCTTTGGGTGCCCCGTCCAAGCTCCGCTTGGGCGGGAGTCAGCCACAGCCGGATGCCCCACACCTCGCACGCTGTTGGCGAAGTGTGGCCTGATTGGCCGAAGGCCGACACAACCCAATTGCGCCCTCAGTCACCGTCCCAACAGTACAAGCATTCATCCCTTGATGCCGTGATTCCAACCTCACGGGCGTGAGCGGCGCAGCGGAAGACTTGCCCTGCTCGAAGCCGAGGGGAAAGCTGCAGTTTCCCTCGCACCCTCAATCCAGCCCGCCACACCAAATGAGCCGCGCAAGCAGATACGGATTCGGCTTCAATGAGGGCCTTGGCGGAATGGCGCTCGTTGAAAGCCGTGAGACCACTGCTCCGGTTGTGCAGATGGAATGAAGTGCGTCGTTGGCGCAAAGTGGAATTGACCGCATCCAGGATCCGTTGATATCGCAGCCGGAGGCGTCCTCCGGCGCCGCTTCCGTTCCTAATAGATTCCTGGAATGAGTCGCCAGGTCCGTGCACAATATGCCTCGTACTCCGAGCCGAAATGGTCACGAATCATCCGCTCTTCAGAGCGGATGCGGGCTACCAGGGGAATGAGCTGCGCTAAGGCCAGGATGATCCCGACAATTGAGCGGAAGGCCAGTCCCCATCCCACAGCAGTCACCATCATTCCCGGATAGCTCGGGTTGCGGACGAAGCCATAGATCCCGCGAGTCTCGAGTCTGTGGCCCTCCTGGATGGCTACCAGGCCGCTGAAGCGGCGGCCCAATACGTAGACGGGGATGAGGCGCAGCAGTCTGCCAGCGCCGCAGACGGTCACGGCAATCCAGCGCACGGTATTGCCATCGAACGTCCAGAAGCCGATACGATCTGTTAATGATGAGAAATATGCCGCGGCGAGCGCTAGTCCCATGAAAGCCGCCAGCACCCAGCGGTTTTTACGGTCTTCTTCCTGGCCACTGCTCAAACCACTGCTGCCGGAGAACATGGCCACCACGACGAGCGCCACGCAGACCCATGCGAGCGCCTGCAGGGGCCGATGGGCAAAGAAGGCGCTCCAGCCGCCCCACCCTGCAATGGCCAGTCCAAACTGAATGGCGAGGCTCACGATTCCGGTGATGAAGATCTGCACAGCGTTCTTCACGTTCGCTCCTCCGGGAGCACTCGCAACGCGGTGCTTCCAGGTTCGACGGTTTCAGGGGCAAGTTGCGTATTTGTTATATTCGGTACATGTCGAATATAACAAGTCTTGCGGAGCTGGAGAAGCGCCAGGATTTCATCTGGGAAATGGCACGCCTTCTCGTCCCATGGGGGGTTCCGGAGACAGCGGCGCGGCTGTATGGCTACCTGTTGCTCAGCGACGGTCCAGTTAGCCTGGACAACATTGTGGCCGACCTTGGCGTGAGCAAGAGCACGGCCAGCGTTGCCGCGCGGCTCCTGGAGATGTATGCGCTGGCGCGTCGCAGGAGCCGGCGAGGTACACGCCAAATCCTTTTCGAGGCGTCGGAGGACTACGATGGGATGCTTCGGGCACAAACGAGATCGCTGGAGCAATTGGCTGAACTTCTAAAAAAAGGCTCTCGCAATGCCCGCAGCAAGGCGACACGCGACCGCCTGGGAGCCATGGCCGAGTTCTATTTGGTGAATCGCAATGCAATGCAGTCTGCGCTACGGGAATGGACTGCGCGCAACTAGGCAGAAATTGTACGAACGGCGAAAGCTACCTATCTCCAAAGTTCGCAGAATCGCCGATATCAACGGATCCGTCTTCATCTGTGGAGCACACGCCAACCCACTCATCGAGCATCGGTAAGCTCGAAGTTTTCAGCATGACTCCTCAAAAGCGGACACCCAGCCCGCCACAGAAATCCGTCACGCCGTCCCAAACCCCTCCGGCATCTGCACGGCAACGACCTCGCCCCGCGCCGTAGCGACGCCCTCCGCGTAAACCGTGGACTCGACCACCACCTTCCGCCCCTTGATCTCTTTGACGCGCCCCCGGATCGTCAGCGGCACGCCCAGCGGGGTCGGCTTCAGGTAATCCACGTGCAGGGAGCCGGTCACAAAACGAAACGGCGGCTCGGTGCCCGGTTCGCGTCCCGCCGCGCGGTAGGCGGCGGCAGCCGCGGTGCCCGTCGAGTGGCAATCCACCAGCGAAGCGATCACTCCACCGTACACAAAGCCCGGAATCGCAATGTGCCACGTCTCCGGCGTGAAGACCGAGACGGTTTCCTCGCCATCCCACTCGGTACGGATGTGGTGGCCGTGCGCATTCAGCCGGCCACAGCCGTAGCAATACGCCAGATTCTCCGGGTAATAGTCCTGCACAGCCATGACCTGACAGTTTATCCCCCTTCACCACCAGTCCGAAACGTGATCCATCAGGCAACATCGAACCGGCCTGTATTCCGTCTTCCATGCACCTGCTCTCGCCATCAGGATCGCCGTCCCGCAAGCCATTGGCCGGCCAAACACCTGCCGATTCTCAGATGCGGCAACATCCCCGCTCAAGACTGCCCGCCGTAGTAAACAATAGATACGTGCAAGCCACCTTTACCCGTCCCGTCTGGGCAGAGATCTCCCGATCCCGCCTGCTCCACAACTACCGCACCCTTCGCTCGCTCGCCGGACCATCCATCGCCGTAGCCGCCATCATCAAGGCCAACGCATACGGCCACGGCCTCCACCTCTGCGCCCCCTGGCTCGCCGACGAAGGCGCCGAATGGCTCGGCGTCACCACCGTCGAAGAAGCCGTCGCCGCCCGCGCCCTCTGCCCACGCACGCGCATCCTTGTCCTCTCCAGTTTCTGGCATGGCGAAGCTGAAGCTATCCTCGCCCACCGCCTCACACCCATCGTCTGGGAGCCCTTCCACCTCGAAGCCCTGGCCGCTGAGGCCCGCCGCGCCAACCTTGCGCCCCAATCCATCCCCGTCCATCTGGAAATCGACACCGGCATGTCCCGCCAGGGCGTTGCTCCCGGCAGCCAGCTCCATCACCTTATCCAATTCCTGAAAAACTCTCCCCAGTTCCGCCTGGAAGCCGTGATGACCCACCTCCACTCCCCCGATCAGCTCGACTCCCCAGCCACTCGCCATCAGCTCCACCAATTTGCATCCGCGGCAGATACAATCGCCGCCGCCGGCCTCCATCCGGAAATCCTCCACGCGGGCAACTCCACCACCCTCCTCACCGGCTTCGGCATCGAATCCCTCCGCAACCTTGCCGCCCGCCACAACGCCCGCCTCATGCTCCGCCCAGGACTCGCCCTCTTCGGCTACGCTCCGTCGGTCAGCACATCCGCACCCGCCGATTCCCCAAGTGAAGTGTCATTCCAGCCGAAGGGGTCGCACAGCGAACCCGGAGCAGAGGAACCTGTAGTTTCTTCTCCATCCCAACAGGAAGCCCCACAGCTCCAACCCGTCCTGTCCCTCAAATCCCGCATCGTCTCCCTCCGCACCGTCGCCCCTGGAGCCACCGCCGGATACAACGCCACCTTCCGCGCAACGCGCCCCACGCGCCTGGCCCTCCTGCCCCTCGGCTATGCCGATGGCCTCTCCCGTCTGCTCTCCAACCGCGGCTATGCGCTCGTCCGCGGCCATCGCACACCTATCGCTGGCCGCATCTCCATGGACCACACCATCCTCGACGTCACCGACGTCCCCGCCGCCATCGGCGACGAAACGGTCCTCATCGGCGAGCAACCCGCGGCCGAACCCAACTCCACTGGACCAATCGCCCGCATCACCGCCGCCGACCTCGCCACCCTCTGCCACACCATCCCCTGGGAAATCCTCACCAGCATCGCCGCCCGCGTCCACCGCATTCCCACCGAATAGCGGACCTGCCTGCCGCCCAATCCCCTATCGCCCAAAGCCCGGATTCATCGTCCACACTGCCCAGTTGAGATAGCCCGCAAACGTCACCCACCCGAGGTACGGAACCATCAGCCATCCCGCCGCCCGCCGCACCCGGAAGAAGCGCGCCATCGTCACAGCGATCAACACCCACAGCGCCGCAATGTCCACCAAGGCCAGGCCCAGCATCCGCGCGCCAAAGAACGCAAAACTCCACAGCAGATTCACCGCCAGCTGCGCGCAAAACCATACAATCCCACGCCGCCGCGTTACGCTGTCAGGCGCCACCCACACCAACCACGCCGCCACCGCCATCAGCCCGTACAGCATGGTCCACACCGGCCCGAACACCCAGTCCGGCGGATTCAACGCCGCCTTCTCCAGCCCCTGGTACCACGTCTCTACCGCACGCATCGTCACCGCCGCACCCAGAGCCGACACCCCATAGCAAACCGCCAGCCATGCCACCAGCGACCCCCATTGCGGTCGCCTCTTTCCTTGCACCGTGATTTCCATGGCTTCTCCTTTCCTCTTGCCCCGCCCATCCCCCGCCGTCCGCCTTCAACTCCCGCTTTGGCCCAGGCAGCCTCTAGTATCCTTAGATGAAAGCCATGTCTGCTCAAGAGATCAAAATCAGCCTTCCCGACGGCGCCATCAAAACATTCCCCGCGGGCGTCACGCCCCATCAAATCGCTGAAAGCATCTCCCCGCGCCTCGCCCAGGCCGCCGTCGTCGCCCGCGTCACCGCCGCCAACGCCGCCAACGCCGCGCCCGACGCCAGTTCCACCACCGAAGGCAAGCATGCCTCCGAGGCCGCCATGTACTCCGCCGCCGACCCGGCAAACGATCCTTCAGCCCCGCGCCTCGTCGATCTCTCCCAGCCACTCACCCAGGACGCCCACGTCGCCCTCCTCACCGACCGCGACCCCGACGCGCTCCAGGTCCTGCGCCACTCAGCCGCGCACCTGATGGCCACCGCCGTCCTCGAGCTATTCCCCGAAACCAAGCTCGGCCACGGCCCTGCTACTGACCAGGGCTTCTTCTACGACTTCTACCGCCCCACACCCTTCACCCCGGAAGACCTCAAGCTCATCGAAGCCCGCATGGCCGACATTGTCGCCCGCGACGAAAAGTTCGTCCGCGAATTCGAGCCCCGCGAAAAGGCTCTCATCGAGTTCCGCTCCCACAACGACTTCATGAAAGTCCACTTCGTCGAACGCTTCACCCAGCCCGGCGAATCCGTCTCGCTCTACCGCAACGGCAACTTCGTCGACTTCTGCCGCGGACCCCACGTCCCCTCCACCAGCCGCATCAAGGCCTTCCGCCTCACCAATCTAGCCGGCGCCTACTGGCTCGGCGACGAGAAGAATCCCCAGCTCCAGCGCCTCTACGGCACCGCCTTCTTCTCAAAGAAGGACCTCGACGCTCACTTCGAGCGCCTCGAAGAAATCGCCCGCCGCGACCACCGTGTCCTCGGCAAGCAACTCGACCTCTTCTCCATTCAGGAGCTCGCCGGCCCCGGACTGGTCTTCTGGCACCCCAAAGGCGCCATGATCCGCAAAATCATGGAAGACTGGATGCGCGAGGAATGTATCCGCCGCGGTTACGATATGGTCTTCACCCCCCACGCCATGCGCCTCCAACTCTGGCAGACCAGCGGGCACGCCGGCTTCTACGCGCAGAACATGTTCACCCCCATGGAGCTCGACGACGCGGAGTACCAGCTCAAGCCCATGAATTGCCCCGGCCACATCCTCATCTACAAGTCGCAGCCGCGCAGCTACCGCGAGCTTCCCGTCCGCTACGCTGAGCTCGGCAACGTCTACCGCTACGAGCGTTCCGGCACCATGCACGGTCTGCTCCGCGTCCGCGGCTTCACGCAGGACGACGCCCACATCTTCTGCACCCCCGAGCAAATCGAGGACGAAGTCGTCGCCTGCATTGACTTCGCGCAGTCCGTCCTCACCACCTTCGGCTTCACTGACTTTCAGGTCGAGCTATCCACGTGGGACCCCAACGACCGCGACCACTACGCCGGCTCCGAGGATCACTGGAACCTCGCCATTCACTCGCTCGAAAGCGCGCTCAAGCGCAAAGGCATCTCCTACAAAACCATCCCCGGCGAAGCCGCCTTCTACGGCCCCAAAATCGACATCAAGCTCGTCGACGTCTTAGGCCGTCTCTGGCAGCTCTCTACAGTGCAGTTCGACTTTAACCTGCCTGCCCGTTTCGAACTCGAATACGTAGGCGAAGACGGCTCCCGCCACCAACCCGTCATGGTCCACCGCGCTCTCTTCGGCTCCGTCGAGCGCTTCTTCGGAGTCCTCATCGAGCACTACGCCGGAGCCTTTCCCCTCTGGCTCGCCCCTACGCAGATCGGGCTGGTCCCCATCAGCGAGCGCCACACCGAGTACGCCGAAAAAGTGCAGTCACAGTTACAAAAAGCGGGTTTCCGCGTCCAACTTGACTCGCGCAACGAAAAGATGAACGCCAAGATCCGCGACTTCACCCTCCAGAAAATCCCCTACGTCCTCATCATGGGAGACAAAGAGGCCGAGGCCAACGCCGTCAGCGTCCGCACTCGAGGCAAAGGCGACCAGGGCAGCATGCCGCTGGATGACTTCGTGGCCAAAGCCACCACCCTCGCCACCACACAATCGATGGATCTCTAGAATAAGTATCCATAATTATTACAAAATCCCTTTCCAGCCCCTCCGGAAGGGGATTTTCTTTCTGCCTTTTCAAGCAATCTTTACGTGACCGGTCTATCATGGTGGCGTTCGCAACATTCCCCACCGAGGTACCTGTTTTCATGGACTCACGCCGCCCTCCAGATCCTGCCGGGTGCAGCAAGCTCACCCGCCGCCGTCTGCTCTCCGGCAGTGCCCGCGTCGCCGCCGTTACTGCCGCGGCTTCGCTCATGCCGCCCAACCTGCGCAGGGTTCTCGCTCAGGAACCCCGCACTCGCTCCCTCCGCGACATTAAGCATGTCGTTCTCCTTATGCAGGAAAACCGCTCCTTCGACCACTACTTCGGCACCCTCGCTGGCGTCCGCGGCTTTGGCGACCCCCACCCGCAAATGCTCTCCACTGGACGCTCCGTCTTCTATCAGCCCGATGCGGTCAACCCCGACGGCTATACTCTCCCTTTCCACCTCAACACTCGCACCACGAGCGCCCAGCAGATTCCCTCCACCAGCCACGCCTGGTCCGTGCAGCACGAAGCCTGGAACGGCGGCAAAATGGACCGCTGGCTCCCTGCGCATCGCAAAGCCGACGGCGTCAACGGCCCCTACGTCATGGGCTACTACGAGCGTGAAGATATTCCATTCCAGTTCGCCCTCGCCGAAGCCTTCACCATCTGCGACGCCTACCACTGCTCCCTCATGGGTCCCACCTGGCCCAACCGCATGTACTGGATGACCGGCACCATCGACCCCGAAGGCAAATTCGGCGGCCCGATCATCAACAACACCATGCCCAAAGAGGGTTACCGCTGGAAGACCTACGCCGAGCGCCTTGAGGAGGCCGGCATCTCCTGGAAGGTCTATCAGCAGAAGGACAACTTCGGCTGCGATCTCCTCTCCACCTTTGAAACCTTCCGCGACGCCAAGCCAGGCTCACCGCTCTACGACAAGGGCATGGCCCGCGGCGCCGACGGCGAATTCGAGTATGACGCGATCAACGATCGCCTGCCGGCCGTTTCCTGGATCATCCCCACCAGCTACCAGTCCGAGCACCCGGACTTCATGCCCGCCGACGGCGCCGCCTTCGTCGCGAGCAAACTCGACGCGATCGCCGCCAACCCCGATGTCTGGGCCAAAACTGCCTTCATCTTGGACTACGACGAAAACGACGGCCTGTTCGATCACGTCGCCCCGCCCACGCCGCCACCGGACACTCCACTTGAATTCATCGATGGACTCCCGATCGGCGGCGGGTTCCGCGTCCCCTGCATCATCGTCTCCCCTTGGACCACCGGCGGATGGGTCTGCAGCGAGCCCTTCGATCACACGTCCGTTCTGCAATTCCTCGAGCGATTCACCGGCGTCCGTGAAACCAACATCACCGACTGGCGCCGACGCACCTTCGGCGATATGACTTCCGTTTTCCGCTTCAACGACGCCGTCCTCCGCCCGCCTGTACTGCCGGATACGGCCGGCATCCTCAACCTCGCCAAGTATTCCATCGAAAACCTGCCCCGCCCGCACCTCCCCGGAGCATTGCAATCCATGCCAAAGCAGGAACCCGGCTCCCGCAAAAGAATCCCCTACCGCAAAGCCTGATCATCAAGACCCATTACCCACGGCGCTTCCGTTCAAATTCCACGCGGAAGTGCCGGATAAGTGCCGGAGCTATTAGTCGCTCCCCCAAAGGAACAGGCCGGCATCCGCCTCCAACTCAATACCGACGGCAAAGTGAGAAGCGCCAAAAACCGCGACTTCACCTGACCTTGCACCCGGTAAAGCGGAAGTGCACGTCCAGGCTCCCCCTCACCAACGCTTCGACCGTCATCGGCAGCCGGAACCCATCCACGTTCTGGTACGCAATCCGGTAGGCCCCATAGCGATCCACCTCACCCGCGCTGGTAACGCGATGCGACTCAAAATCCGTGCCCGTATAGAGCAGCCCCTTGGGACTGGCCGCAAACTGCGGTGTTTCCTCCACCGCCGCGCCACCCGGGAGCAGTTCGGTGAAATGGAGCATCCTGTCCTCGGCGTCAAAGCTCATCCAATCCGTCATCCGGCCCTGCCGAAACTGGATCACCGTCTCGGACTCGGCCTTCTGCAGGGTTGCGTCCGATGGCGCAGCCGGCCCCACCAATCCGAACGACAGCCAGGTCATATAGAACCCCTCCACCATCTGGCGCGCGGTTGCCAGCATCTGGTTGGCGTCCGCCAGCTCCATCACGCCGGGCTTGGGCCGCTTGGGCGGATCCACCTCGATCAGGGGCGCATCGGCATCCTTCACCACCAGGCGCATGCGCGTCCGCTTCAACCGGTCCAGGAGCGGCGAATCCGCCCGAAGTTGCTCCAGCTCTGGAAACTGCTGCCAATCCGGCTCCACCCGGCACCGGAAGCCCGCTTCGGCCAATGCCGGCTCGGTCGCGTACTTCGCCCGCACCTTGTTGAGGAACGCCTCCACCGGTGTCACTGGCCGGCCCACGCCAAAAATCAACCGAACCATTCCCGTCGCCGCCACCGCGGCTCCGTTCCTCATAAATGGCCGGAACACCCACTGCTGCACGCTCTTCCGGGCCGCCGCCCGCAGCATCGGCGGCCCGCTCAGCACCCGGGCCTGCAAGACCTTGCCCGCGTCGCTTACCTCCACCAGGAGCACCACGGTTCCGCTCACATGCTCCGCCTTGGCCACTGCTGGATACACAGCCGCCGCCCGCCGCACCAGGTGCTGGTTCAGCTCCGCGGTACTCACCGCCAACGGCTTCTGCGCCCAGGCGCTCACCGCAACCAACACGACTACCAGCAATCCCAAAGTTCGACGCAACGCAATCCTCGCTCGCACAACCCAATCGTACCTGCCCACCTAGCCCCAACCAAAAAGCAAAACGCGCCAGCCTCTCGCGACCGGCGCGCCTTACAGCAACCGCAGCTACTTCTTCCCGGCCTTACCCGCCTTGGCTGGCGCCGCCGGAGCAGCCACTGGAAGAGGAATCGGGCTCATCGGCATCTCTTTCCACGCCGCCGCCACATCGGGAGGCAGGTGACCCATATTGTGCATGAAGTTCACGACCTCCCAAATCTGCGTGTCCGTCATGTTGTACTTCCACGCGGGCATGCCCGTGAACCGAATCCCGTGCTTGATCACGAAGAACGAGTGATCGTCGCGCGCCTGCTCCTGCGCCGGAGTACCCTTATGCATCTTGAAGTTCGGATGGGTGCGCATAAACTCCACAAAGCGCATGAACTGCGGTGCGCCCGGATACACTCCGCGCCCCAGCGGGCTCTTCGTATAATTCTCGCCACCGTGGCACGCCGCGCAGTTGCCCTCGTACAGCTTCGCGCCCGCCATCAGCGTCTGGTCATTCACCGCAACGGGATCCGCCACGTCCGGCGCATGGTGCTTCACCCATGAGTTATGCGTCCAGTGCCCAAGTTGCGCTTCGAGCCTGCTGGCGTGCGCATCGGCCCCCATCGGGAACCCGCCAAACTGCACCACCAGCGCCGCAATCACGCAGACTGCGAGCTCCACGACAATCACCCAGAAGACGCCCTTCCAGAATCCACCACCAGAATTCGCCATTGCTCCATCCTCATCCATATCAATTTGGAAATCGAAAATTGTCTCGAGATTACGGCGGTGCCCGTAGCGTTACTACCTGTCTTGGCGATGTCTCCATGCCCCGCCGCGGACTCCGCCACATTGTACCCGTTCCGCTCCATCGCACTCTAATCCAGATTTCTCGCTGCGCGGTTCGCCCTAGATTCCGCCAAGCTCAAGCAGCTTCCTTACCGTCGGGGAGGACTGCATCCATTTCCTGCCCCACGGCATCTTGTCTCCGGAGGGTTTTCTCATGGCTCTGGCGACTTTTGGCGCAGGCTGCTTCTGGGGGGTCGAAGCAAAATTCCAGCAGGTTCCCGGCGTGCTTGATACCGCCGTTGGCTACGAGGGCGGTTCCACCGAAGGCCCCAGCTACCGGGACGTCTGCACCGATCTCACTGGCCACGCCGAAGTCGTCCAGCTCACCTACGACCCTGACCGCGTTTCCTACAGGCAGCTTCTTGAGCTGTTCTTCGAACTCCACGACCCGACCCAGCTCAACCGCCAGGGTCCGGACTGGGGCACACAATACCGGAGCGTCATCTTCTTCCACTCCCCCGAGCAGGAGTCCGCCGCCCGCGCCTTCATCGGCCAACTCACGCAGGAAAGCCGGTTCCCGCGGCCCATCGTTACCCAGCTGGCCCCCGCACAAACCTTCTGGCGCGCGGAGGAATACCACCAGAAATATCTCCAGAAGCGCGGCGCCACATCCTGCCACATTTAATGGCCGCCGTTCGCTCGGCGCTCACTCTGCGGCTCGCTAACTTGCTGACGCGCTTAAACTCAAAGTAGCGCCACCGCGCTCCAGGTCCCGCAATGACCCAGCGGCTCTACTATCTCGACTCGTTCCTGATCGAATTCCCGGCGATCGTCAACAACATCCGCGAGCACTCCCGTGACGACCAGCAGACCCTCTGGCAAATAGCGCTGGACCGCTCGGCCTTCTACCCGACCAGCGGCGGCCAGCCCTACGACACGGGAAGCCTGCGCGCCACCTCCCGGAACGGCGCAGTCCTGGAGATCCCGGTCCTGGCCGTCGAAGAAGACGACTCCGGCGAAGTCTGGCATTCCGTCAACAAGCCCCTGATGGCCGGCACGCAGGTCGATGCTCTCATCAACTGGTCCCGCCGCCTCGACCACATGCAGCAGCACACGGGCCAGCATCTGCTCTCCGCCACCTTCATCCATCGGCTGGGCGCGCATACCGTCTCCTTTCACCTCGGGCCAGAAGTCTCCACCATCGATATCGACCGCGACAGCCTCTCCCCCGACGACCTCACCCGGATCGAGCGCGTGGTCAACGAGATCATCGCCGAAGACCGCCCCGTCACGGTGAACAATATCTCACGCGCCGACGCCGAGTCCCTCCTCGCCTCGGGCGACCTGCGCAAGCTACCCGAGCGCGAGGGCAACATCCGCGTCATCGAGATCGAAAACTATGATCGCAACGCCTGTGGCGGAACCCACGTCCACTCCACCGGCCAGATCGGCTCGCTGCTCATCCGCTCGGCGGAGAAGGTTTCCCGCGGCCTGCGCATTACCTACGTCGCCGGCCTCCGCGCCGTCAGCGTCGCGCGCCACGACAGCGAGATCCTGCACCAGGCCGCCACCCAGCTCACCATCGGCTCCGGCCAACTCCCTGAGGCGATCCGCCGTCTCCAGACCGAATCCAAATCGGCGGCCAAGGAAATCCAGAAGCTCCGCACCGAGCTGGCCCACTACCACGCCGCGCGCCTCATCGTGGAAGCCCCTTACGAGAACGGCCTCCGCTGGGTGGATCGCTCCTTCGACGACCGGGACCCGGAGTATCTTCGCCTGCTTGCTTCCAATCTCACCGCCGCCGCGCCCCGCACGGTGGCGTTCTTCTCCTGCCGCGAGGGAGACTCGGCGCGCATCGTCTTCGCCCGCAGCGGCGACCTGGACTTTCACTGTGGAAACGCCCTCCGGGATGCGCTCGCCGCGCACAACCTGCGCGCCGGCGGCTCGCCAGATATGGCGCAATCGCTGATCCCGGCCATGTTGTTGGGCGATCTCCGCGCCGCTCTGGGCGGCAGGTACCAGCCGTAGAGCTCGGATGGCGCGGCAGGCGGGCGCCGATCGACGGCCTGGGAGGATGTGCTTTTCTGGGGGGTATTGGTGCCATGGAAGTAACTGAAAAAAAAGAAGTTACGGAGCGAATCGTCCTGTAACTCCTTTGTTTTCAAGGATTTTGTCCCGAGGGTGTATTTTGGTGCGCTGTTTGCCTCTGGCTGCCGGGGGGGCAATTTGGGCGCGGGGGGGCGGATGGCCCGGGGATACGGCTTGATCGTGCGGGGAGCTGGCTCAGGAGCCAGGTATGTGCTTATTTTCAGTGGGTTATGCGCAAAAGAACGCTGAGCGGGCCGATTTCAAAAAGTTTGACGACCCCCATCCATTTTGTGGGGAAGTTATTGATTTTATGGGATCGACTAGTGGCGAAAAGGGCTCGCCCCCCGTTGTTTTTGTGGGGATCTTGTTGATTCTATTGGTTAGGTTAGGGTTTTAACGCCCTCCGGGGTTCCGGAATGGGAGATGTGGGATTTTAATTTCCCTGGCCAACGTCCCAGAAGTGATTGAAAGGACAAGGGTTACGAGGAGGTTAGTCTTGTAACCCTTTTGTTTTCAGTGGGCCGCAGGAGGGTATGCCCGGCCCTCCCGTTATGGGCTTGCTTCCGGGGTGAATACGCTCCGCCAAGGCCGTTTTCACCCTCTATTTCTATCGTAGCGATTTAGGGGTTAATTCCCGGCACATTTCCTGTGGATGGGAATTGGGCCGGGTGGGAAGTTATACCGGAGTTCACAGATATGAGTAGCGAGCACATTCTGGCGACGCTGGGCGGGCTGCAGAGCAGGCTTACTGAGTGGCTGGGCGTTGAGGCAGACCTTTCTTCGGCGGCTTGGATGCGATCTTCTGTGAGCGAACGGGCGCAATGCGAGGCGATCGTTGCCTTTTAGGCTAGCGGCGGCGATCTGTTCTCTTTGAACCAACCATTGGACTCACATCTGCTTGTATCTTCAGGTACTCATGAAGAAATAATCTTGCGCGGACAATTCCTAACTACGATGCCTTCTCAGAGTTCGCGTTTTGTTCGCTCCGTGCCACAATTGGGTTGTGTCGTTGCTAGAGCGAGTTCCGGATGGGGTTGGGGAGTTGAGTGGCGCGTCGCTGGGTTGGGACGCGTGCGTGGAGATGCTTGCGGGTTATGCCCAGTCGGAGACGGGGCGGGCGTGGCTGCGGGAGCTGGTTCCTTCGACGAATCTGGAATGGATCGGGCGGCAGCATGCGCTGGTGGAGGAGGCGAGGCTGCTGCTGGTGAGCGGGGTTGCGCCGGCGGTGGGCGCGCTGTTTGACGCGACCGAGGTGGTGATGCGTGCGCGGCTGGAGGGCTCGGCACTGGAGCCGGACGAGATTCGCGCGGTGGCGGCACTGGCGGAGCAGATTGCGGCTTGGGCTGCTTTTCTGAAACAAGACGACAAGGGTTTGCGGGGCGCGGCTGCAGGTTTTGATGTGGCTTTTACGCGGGCAGGCGCTGCAGTGGTGGACCGGGCGACGGGTGCTGGTTCGGCAGGCGGGGGCGATTTGCCAGAGCTGACGGCTTCTGCCGGGGCGGTGCTGGCGGTGGACCTGATGCCGCTGGTGGAGTCGATACGCGGGAAGCTGCTCCCAGATGGGAGCCTTGCGGATGATGCTTCTCCGGATTTGAAGCGGATACGGCGTGAGTTGGAGCGGCAGCAGCGGGCGATTGAGCAAAGCCTGCAGGGCGCGCTGCGGCGGTTTACGGAGAGCGGGACGACGCAGGAGTCGTTGATTACGATTCGGGGCGAGCGGTTTGTGATTCCGGTGAAGGCGGAGTGGAAGCGGCGGGTTCCGGGGGTGGTGCACGGGTCGAGCAGCAGCGGGCAGACGGTGTTTGTGGAGCCGCTGGAGACGATCGAGCTGAACAACGACCTGGTGCGGCTGCTAGAGGAAGAACAGGCGGAGATCCACCGGATTTACCGGGCGATGACGCGGCAGGTGGGGCAGTTTGCGGGAGCGATATTGGACGGGGCGCGGGTGCTGGCGGAGCTGGATACGGTTCTGGCGCGTGCGCGGTTCGGGATGGAGTATGGGTCAGTGAGGCCGATGTTTGGTGAAGTCGCACGCAAGGCAACACCGGGCTTGCATGGGGCACGCGGGGATTCTGTAACCCCACTCAAGCCGAAGGATGGCTTGGGTGGGCCACGCCCAGATTCAGAGGATGAAGAATTTGTGTTGAAGCGGGCGCGGCATCCGGTGCTGGAGCGGCGGTTGCGGGGCGAGGGCGGTAAGGTGGTTCCGGTGAGCGTAGCACTGGATGGTGCGCACCGGCAGATGATTATCAGCGGGCCGAATACGGGTGGGAAGACGGTGACGCTGAAGACGGTGGCGATGCTGGCGATGATGGCGCAGGCGGGGGTTCCGGTAACGGCGGAGGAGGCGCGGCTGCCGGTGCTGGAGGGTTTTCTGGCCGATATAGGGGATGCGCAGTCGATTGAACAGAATCTGTCGACGTTTTCGTCTCACATTGTGCGGCTGAACCGGATTGCGGGGGCGGCGGGCGAGCGGACGCTGGTGCTGCTGGACGAGCTGGGCTCGGCGACGGATCCGGAAGAGGGCGCGGCGCTGGCGGTGGCGGTGGCGGAGTTCTTTCTGGCGCGGCGGGCATGGACGGTGATCTCGACGCACCATACTTCGCTGAAGATCTATGCGGAGACGACGGCGGGGGTGGTGAACGCGGCGGTGGGCTTTGACGAGCGGACGATGGCGCCGACGTATGTGCTGCGGCAGGGGGTTCCGGGAGCGAGCGCGGGGATCAATATAGCGGAGCGGCTGGGGCTGCGGGCAGAGATGGTGGAGGGAGCGCGGCGGCGGCTCTCGACGCAGGCGCTGGATATCGCGCGTTTTCTGGACCGGATGCACGAGCAACTGGGGGCGCTGGAGGTGGAGCGCGGGCGGGTTCAGGAGCTGGAGGCGGGGCTGCGCCGGGAGCGGACGAGGCTGGAGGTGGAGGGCCTGAAGGAATGGCGCGCGAAGGTGAAGGAGCTTGAGCGGCAGGTGGAGGGATTGCTGAAGGACCTGGACCATCGGGTGCGGGAGACGGTGAAGGGGCTGGATGACAAGGCGGCGCAGCAGAAGCTGACGAAGCAGGCGGAGCGGCGGGTGGCTCAGCTAAGGAGGGAGTTCAGCCAGAGTTTTAATTCGGCGGTGGTAGCGCAGCATACGGGTGCGGCGAGGGGCGATGAGAACGCGACTCCGCATGTGGTGAAGGAGGTGGCTCCGGGCGACGTGGTGAAGCTGCGGAAGCTGGGACAAACGGCTCCGGTGCAGCGGCAGATCGACGCGGACAACGTTGAAGTAGC
>CAZWSD010000004.1:0-27870 GCA_964636535.1 uncultured Acidobacterium sp.
ACTGCAGCATCCCTCACAGCAGGATGTGAGATAAGGGCGTGTTCAATCTCCTCACGTTCGATGCGGAACCCACGCAGTTTGACTTGAAAGTCATGCCGGCCTAGGAATTCCAGACGGCCGTCGGGGCGCCACTTCACGATGTCTCCTGTCCGGTACACTCGTTTTTCATGGCCACCGAGTTGCACGTTGAGGAAACGTTGACGGGTTAGGTCAGATTGGTTCAGATACCCCCTGGCAAGGCCGTCGCCGCCAATCAGCAACTCGCCAGGAACACCAATTGGGACTGGATGGAGGCGTTCGTCAACTACGTAAAATTGAGTGTTCGCGAGTGGGGGGCCGAGTGGGACCGAACCTTTTGTTTGGACGACCGTGTCAACGGACGACCATATGGTTGTCTCCGTAGGCCCATACATATTGAAAAGACGCCCACCACGCAGCAACAGGCAATCGGCCAGTTCTCGTGGCAACGGCTCGCCACCGCACAGCATTCTGAATTCGGGCGGAGGCTGCCAGTTGGTTTCAAGGAGCAGTTTCCAGGTGGCAGGGGTAGCCTGGAGCATCGTGGCATGGTGGTGATCCAACAAGCCGGCCAAGAGGGTTGGGTCCATTGCTTGGCCGCGAGTGGCAATTACAAGCCTCCCCCCGCTTATTAGCGGCAGGAAGATTTCCAGAGCCGCTATGTCAAAGGAAATAGTTGTGACAGCGACCGACACATCCGACAAACTAAACCCCGGCTTCTCGCGCATCGAAGATAGACAATTTATCAGTGAGCGATGTTCAATCATCACGCCTTTTGGCTTCCCGCTGGAACCAGAGGTGTAGATGGTGTAAGCAAGATCAGAGGGTTGCGAGGGTATCAGGGGATCAGAAGCAGCTGCCGCCATGCCGCCCGATGTGTCGAGATCTACGGTGATCACATTTGGCTGACGAAGCGGTAGCGAATCATGCAGAGTGGACTGCGTAACGACCACTCGAAGCCTCGCGTCACCCATCATATATCGCAGTCTATCTGCAGGGAATGACGGATCGAGCGGAACGTAAGCAGCCCCGGCTTTCAGGATTCCAAGAAGCGCAACGGGCAACCATGTCGATCGGTCGAGGTAGAGCCCGACCTGTTCTCCCCGTTGTACTCCGTATTCGAGCAGCCGATTTGCAAGCTGATTCGCGCGACGGTTCAACTGTGAATACGTCAAAGTTGTTCCATCGCACTCAACCGCCGTGCGATCAGGGTTGACCTCAGCAACCGATGCGATCAGCTGATGAACACAACGGTCGTCAGGGTACGAACGAGCGGTGGAGTTCCAGTCGACGAGAAGCTGTGCTCGCTCCGATTTGCTGATGATCTCAATGCTTCCGATGTGCTGGTTGGGATTGTCGGCGACCGACGCAAGGATCTGCATGAAGTTCGCGGACATGCGCTGAACCGTGTCTTCCCGGAACAGGTCGGTGCAATATTCAAATCTGCAGGCGTATCCGTATGATTCCTTCCATGCGTGGAAGCTAATATCGAATTGCGCGAAGTTGAGGTCGAAATAATACCTTTCGAGTTGTAGCTGGCCGAGCCTGGAAGGAACCTCAGGGAGTAACTCGATCATCGTTTGAAAGATAGGGCTCCGGCTCGGGTCCCGGTTGAATGGCACATTCTCAATAAGCTTTACGAAGGGAAGAGCGCTCCTGGAAAAGGCACGAAGGTTCTGCCGATTGGTCTGCTGCAGGAGCCGGGCAAAGGTCGGGTCTCCGGAGAGACTAAACCGCAGCGGAACCATGTTGATAAAGTTTCCAATCAGCTTTCTGGCAGCCGAGGTAGGTCTTTGTGCAATGGGAGTTCCAATGACAAGGTCCTCTTGGTTGGAATAGCGATAGAGGAGGACTTGATACGCAGCGAGAAGTATTGCGAAGAACGTGCAACCATAGCTTTTTCCGATTAACTCAAGTTGGTTAACGAGCGCTCCGGGTATTTCAAAGAAGACATTGGATCCTTTGAAAACCTGAACAGGCGGCCGTTGAAAGTCGGCAGGCAAATCAAGCGCGGAAGGTGCGCCGTGCAGTTCCTTGCGCCAGTAGTCGATTTCTCGATCATAAGTGCAATTCGATGACTGCTCACGTTCCTGGGTCGCGATATCAGAATATTGAACATCCAAGTCTGCGGGGTAGGTAGAGGACGATCCGGTGAAGAAGCTGTAAAAACTGTCGAGATCCTCCAACATCAGACTGAGGGAAGTGCCGTCCGCAAGGATATGGTGCAGGTTGATGAGAAGCAGGTGGTCACGTTCTTCCAGTTTGAACAGTGTTACACGGATGAGCGGGAGGCGTTCGAGGTCGAAGTGAGTTTGCAGTTCTTGTGAGATGAGGTCCTGGAGTTGTTGTTCCCGGGTTCCAGCCGGGTGGTTGTCCAAATGCATCGTGCGGACATCGACCCCGTATGGCGCGTGTATTATCTGCCGAGGTTCACCCCC
Source organism: uncultured Acidobacterium sp. (assembly GCA_964636535.1). GTDB lineage: Bacteria > Acidobacteriota > Terriglobia > Terriglobales > Acidobacteriaceae > Acidobacterium. The sequence goes on from CAZWSD010000004.1 coordinate 2,457, forward strand.
AATAACGGCAAATGTGGTTCTCAAGGATGCATGGCGGCGGATGAGTCCATTGAGACTCTTTTCTAATGCGACGTAATCGATCGGCCCCCTGAGACGGTATCCGACCGGCATGTTGTATGCAAGTGTCCCAGGGGACATCCGGTCAAGGAGCCAAATCTGCAGTTGGGCGAATGAAAGCGGTGTCAAGCTTGCCATGGTGTCTCACTGTGAGAGCAGTCCTGGATAGGGCACGTGTGGAAGACAGGTAGGAGCGTCATTGTTCAGCCCGCTGTAAGCCGGGGCCGGTAGGGGATGTTGACGCGCAATTTGTCTGGCGCGGCAATAGGTGATCTCCCATGGAGATCTTAGCTGGCAAACAGAGAACAGCGACCAAGACTTGGGACCGCCGGAGTAGACCAGTGCACCGCAGTAATCCGGTGTAGAGGGAAGATCTTGCACGGTCCAGCGGTCAGGACGGACCGTCGCGGCGGGCGAGTTTTGGGGCGAATCGGTTAGGCCACATATCGAGTCGATCTCGAAGGAGTTGGGCGGAACGGAAAATCCTCGACCATCCGCCTTGAGGTAGGCCTCTTTCCGAGTCCAGCATCGAAAAAACACACTGCGTCGCGCGGAGAGAGGGAGCGAAGAGATTCTTGCAGATTCTGGGAGGGAGAAGAATCTCTCGGCGAGCCGTTCCAAATCGGGGAGATCATGGATCCGTTCGACATCTACTCCAACGCTGCAATGTGTTGCTACGGCTATCACTGCGAGCTCTTCCGCGTAACTAAGGTTGAAGCTGAAAGATGTTGAGGGGTGGAGTGCTGGCTTTCCATATAAGCCATAGACAAAACAGATGGCCAAAGGGGAAATTCCAAGATATCGGGCCAGAATGCACCTCAAGGCCCCCCGAACCATCACAAAAGATGCTCTACGTTGTGGATGAATCTGACGATTCGCGCGATTTCGCTCCTCGACGGTAAGCACCTGTTCAAAAGCGCTGAGGGCGAGATCTGAGGCGTGCGTTGAAATGTTCCAGATATGGATGTCATGGTTGGAAAGCGAGATCGGAATGGAATCGGAGAAGGTGAGTGTTCCAGCTGCTTCGGCGCTGCCCGCCAGGTCTGGAAACGTCGTCCGATCCCGAGAGGTCGCCTTCAGGATTGCGGAGCCGAACTGATTGTCGAGGGTGCGTTTTCTGTAAAAAAGCATGCGACGTACAACGCGAGACTTGCTGGTGATGGTATTACGCTCGGTGAGGCCTGTTAGGCGGTGAATGGGCACAACCCTCGAGGCCATTTTCGCGGCGGTCGAGACCGCTAGCCGCGCTCCGCGGGGCGGAAAAATCATTATGTTATTGAAGCATCGTAGAGCTGAACAAACTCTCCGAAGGTTACAGGAAAGAGAATTCCTTCCGCGGAGAATGGGTCCACTCCGAGGGAATCTTCCAGCCTGGTTACGATGATTGCCAAACAAAGGGAATCGAGACCGGATTCCAGAAGAGGCAAGTCATCGTTTAGGGCAGGGAGGGGTCTTTCCTGCTCTCGGGCAACTGCCTTGAATTGCTCAATAATTGCTGAACGGGTGTTCATTCGTTATGTTTCCAATCCTTAGGTAGAAATACCTGGCGAAGTCTTGCGTTGCGCCGAGCAAGCTTCGCCAGCGGGGTGTACTGATATGTTGTGCATTCAGATGTGTACCATTAGTTAGCCATCGGGGCTCGATAGAAAACAATCTGATGAATAAGGGAGCGCAGGAGAATGACCCCCTCGAAGATATCCTGGTCTGCAGGCAATGGGCTCGCAGCCATTTCTACGGAAAGCGCGCGGAAGAGTCCATCCGTGTGAGCAATATCGCAGACTCCATGGACATCCGTATATTCCATTTCGGTCGAACCTTCCTCTGCGGCGAGACTGGCCAGGAAAGGCATGAACCTTTGAATGAAACCTTCAAAGAAGGCCATGCTAAGAAGCGACTGAACGCCGGAGAGGCGTCCAAGGAAGAGGCGCATATTCGTCAGGTCGTCGTGCACGGCTAGCGCATCGGTGTCCGTGGGAAAAGCATGAGCGGCGATCGCGAATTTGCGCATCATGTGCGGATGGGCATCACGTGATTCTTCAAAAAGGTTCTCCAGAAGGATCGGACGTGCATCTTCGGACTTGGTCGCGATGAGCGTGGCCGTCATCCAGTAGATGAAGTTCCCCTCAAGAACTGAGGAATAGCGAGCGATGATGCCACGGCGCTCCTGACTGGTCAGTTGCTTCGGATTGGGGAGCGACGCGATGAGTTCATCGATCATCGTCATAGTGGTCTGCCGGAGAGGCAGATCACTTGCCATGGGATCTAATGTTTGCGGCTGAGTAACAAGTGTGGTCACTGTAACTATCCTTTCGTTGCAGGTTGAGTGTCGGGGAATTGAACTGAGAGATAGATTCTAAGCCGGAGTATGACTGGGAACTGATGCGTACGGCGAACGCACCTTACGGCTTACGTGGCTGCCAATTGCGGATTAGGACAGGGCCGATAACTCGACGGATTGTGAGTCGTGTCCGTTTGTAGAGTGAATCCGGAGCCAGGTTTCAAATACCATGAGGCTAAAAAGGATTTTGTGGTGGTCGTCGCGTCCGGACTGATGTTCTGCCAACAGATGCTGCACGTTGTCGGGAGATAGGTAGTCATACAGCAGCGCAGAATCGTCCATCAATGTTTCAGCCATTGTGCCTTTGATGGCATTCCCGAACCAATCGTCGACGACATTGACGGCGAAGCCGCGCTTTTTGCGATGTAGGATCTCGCGCGGAAGAAACCGTTCGCAGACTTGACGGTGAAGCCATTTTTGCGAAGCATAGCGAATCTTGAATGACTCCGGCAATCTCTCCACATATTCAACGATGTCGCGATCCAGGAAGGGGACTCTGACTTCAAGGCCGTGAGCCATGGAGAGCTTGTCGCCGAACATAAGCAACTCGTCGGGCAATGTTGATCTAAGTTCGAGGAACTGGAATCCGCCGAGCTCATCAGTACCATCCATGAGCGGTACTATATCCATCCATGAGTCCAGAATCTTGTCGCCGGCGTGGGGTTCGAGGAGTTCCTGTCTGAAAAGACTGTTGACCTGCTGGGCCGGCAATAGAGAAAGCACCTGCTGGTATCTGCGCAGCCGGTCTTCGGTATCCAGGGCGTAGATGCCCCTCTTGAGGGTTTCATTCCGTGGCAGGGCCGAGACAAGGGATGAAATGGGGCGGCGCAGGGCTGAAGGCATGGCCGCCCAGGATCGCCCGTAGCGCACGCCGATATGCCTGCGATATCCAGCAAAGAGCTCGTCCGGTCCCTGACCGATAAGGGCGACCTTGACATCCTGACGTGCCCGCTGCGAAACGAAGTACATTGGCACGATCGAAGACGAAGCAATGGGCTCTTCGAGGGTGGAGACGATGCTTTGCAGCGCACTTTCAAATTGAGGACGATCAAGGGTAACCGCGGTGTGCGCGGAGTGGAAATAAGATGCAGTTCGGGCGCCATCCGACAATTCATCGTCGGCGAAGGTATTGCCGTAGCCGACGGTGTAAGTCTTCCATGCATCTCCATACAGGTTCATTAGACCAAGCAGCAATCCGGAGTCGACACCCCCACTCAGAAGCAAGCCGACGGGGACGTCGCTGAGCAGGTGGCGCTTCATGGCCTGCTTGTAAAGCTCAAGGAGATCGTCTGTTGCTTCAGCGGTAGACTTCGGCGGCGAGAAATGAGTTGGACGATATTGGTACCACCGTCGAATTGTCGTCTTTCCGTTTTCGGAGACGAGCATAGTTCCGGGCGCAAGCTTGTGGATACCCTTGAAGATTGTTCGTGGTGAGGGGGTATATCTGTACCGCAGGAACAGGTTCAACGACGTGGTATCTACCTCGGATTTCTTGCCGGTGGCCGCAATTACAGGACGAATTTCCGAGCCGAAATGCAGGCTACCTTCCGAGATTCGATAGTAGACGAGCTTTATACCGAATGGATCCCTGGCAAGTAAGAGTCTCTTGTGTGCGGCGTCCCAAATGGCGAGCCCGAACATTCCGTTGAGGTAGTTCAGGACATTGTCGCCCCACTGCTTATAGCCGTGGATGATTACCTCGGTGTCTGACTTGGTGCGGAAGACGTGGCCATAGGATTCCAGTTCCTGTTTAAGTTCAGGGAAGTTGTAAATTTCGCCGTTGAAGACGACCCATACGGATTCCTGAGCGTCGGACATGGGCTGGTGGCCGCCAGCAAGGTCGATGATGGAGAGCCGGCGGAAGCCGAGCCCCAAGGGTCCACTGATGAAGTATCCTTCGTCGTCGGGCCCGCGATGGGATATCGTGAGAGCCATCCGCTCGATGTCACGCCGTTGCACTGGCGCGTCGGTCCCAAAGTTATATTGTCCGCAGATTCCGCACATAGATAATCTTATCTGGTCTTTGCGAGGTGGGTGCCGTTCTCTGCTACAGATATATCTGAAGAGCAAAGGAGATAGAAGCAGAGGCTCCGGAAATACTGCGCCTGCGCCCAGCGGTGCATCGGCGTATTGTCCCATCCGACGAGCAGCTGCCTGGCACGGAAGGAGCCGTCCTGCTTTTGCCAGACGGCAAAATCTGTAACATTTGGAAGTACAGCGTCCAAGGCTGGGAAGCGGCCGCGCAACAGGACGGCGAGGTTCAAGGATTCTGCGTAGTCGTAGAGTTCCCGTTTATAAACAGTGAGCCGGGGGCGGCGCGAAAAGGGCTTGGGCATTCCGTCCTCGAATAGAGTTTTGACATAGTAGTCGACGCCTCGTTCAATGGCTTGCGTGCAGGCTGGGTTGGCGGTGATTGCTTCAATCTTTGCGAGAGCCTTGAGGACGAAACAGGTATGGAAGTGATCAACGAAGTTCCTGTGGCCGTCCATGGAGTAGTACCACGAACCGTCGGGGTTTTGGGATTCCAGAACAAAATGGAGGTTTCGTTCTCCGGTTGCGGTGTAGTGGGAGTTGTCGAAGTCCGCGCCGGCCCTTATGAGAAGAAATGCCCGGTAGGCGCTGGCGTTTACGACTCCGGCGGGATCAGGAGGGCCTGGATTATAAGCGCAGCAGGATGCAACATCGGATGTCACCGAGTCAGCGTAATCGAGAAGGGCATGATCTGCGATGGAGCGCATGATGTCCATCCATCTCTGGTTGCCGTCGATCTGGTGGACATCGCGGAAGGCCTCGTAGACATATGGGAGGGTTGTGATGAACGGAGTATTCGCAGCGAATACTCCGTTCTTCGTTTCCCAGTTAAAGGGATAGCCCCAACCATAGCGCTCGTACTGAGGGCTTCGTGTTTCGAGTAAGACTTCGAGGAAATGGACGGCGCGCCGATAGTATTTGTCCTCGTTCAGCAAGGTGTAGAGATAAGCAAAGCCCATCGCGTAATGAGCATCCGCAATAGGGAATCGCTGTTTGACCCAGAAAAATCGACGCGCGGAGGGCAAGAAAGCTTCAGACAATATCATCGGGGCGACAGCGAGCACGCCAAGAGCAGGCTTCCTGTAGTAGAGGGCTTTTGCTGCCCGTCCGAGGTCGCTGGCAAAATAGCTCTGATGGTCATAGGACGTTTCACCATAACCGTCGAGCCAATCGACAAAGCGCAGCAATGCCTGCTTAACTCTCGCTTGTTCAGGATTGATGGTTTGAGAACCTGTGAGTTCCGCGGTTTCCATTATTGCTCTTGCGCTTTCTTATAGTTGGCTTGAGATTCGAATCGACGATAGCGCTTCAAAGTGAGCAGCGAGCCTAGAATGGCCCGCAATTTCTGCATCTGCTCGCGGCGATGGAACTGCATGAGCTCTCTGGATACCGGACGTGGTTCCCTGGTGATGAAAGCCCAGAGGTATCCCGAGCCGAGGGCGATTCCATTGAGGAGATAAGGGCGCTTGGTCATCCTGTACGCGACACGGAAGGCTTCCCAGAGCGGGTGACCGCCGAGGTAATAATCCTTTTCTCCGTACGAGAACGAGGAGGCAAGTTTGCCCCGTTCGGCGGTTCCCATAGCTCGGTGGTGAAAGAACGGTTTGTCGGGGAAGGAGCGCGTCTTCCATCCCATCATTCTGGCCGTAGTTACTGCCATCCAATCGATTCCGCCGGCCTTATTGGGCTTGTAGCCCCCGATTTGCTCAAAACATTCGCGACGGAAGATCTGTACCTGGCCCGAGACATGGGCTTGTCCCTCGAAGCTGTCTGTCGCGGAATCATAGTCATTTACTTCTTTGAAGGTGGTGCCGGCAACGCCCAGCGTGGGATCCTTCTGAAATTGATTCAGCAGGAACTCGAAATGGTCGGGATCGAGCGACACGTCCGCATCGACATTGCCAATAATCTGATAGTCAATGTCCTTTACGCGCTCCCAACCGGTGTTGAAGGCATTTACTTTTGCGGCGAAATGCCGTTCCTTGCGAACGGGCAGGTCGACCAGAGTCACCCACGGATGGTCGGCAAGGTAGGGGCGAACGAGATCGGAGGTGTTATCTGTCGACCCGTCGTTGACGATGACCCAGCGCGCGGGGAGGACCGTCTGCTTGATCATGGATTGAAGGGTTTTCTCGATAAATGCGGCTTCGTTTCTGGCGGGACTGACCAGAACATAGGTCATCTTATTGGTATTCATGATTGACCTCAGGCAGGTTGATTCGCGAGGTGGGCCAAGTTTCGCCTGGATTGTGTGCGCTGCTCGTCGATCGCTTCCGAGGAATTTGCGCTGTAGATCTCGCTGCGATGCAGGGAAAGCGTGGTGTCAAATGCTTGTTCCGGTTCGTATACGACCACCTGACTACCCCGGTTGGAGAAGGAAATTGGCACGCAAAGGAGTTTGTTGAGTTGCGCTTTTAAAGCTTCGCGTCTTTCGGGGGGCACATAGAAGAGCATGAACCCGCCTCCTCCTGCGCCCAGAAGCTTACCACCCAGGGCTCCGGCTTTCAGGCCTTCCTGGTATATCTCGTCGATAGCGGAGTTAGAGATCTTGCTGGTGAGCCCGCGCTTGATTCGCCACCCTTCATGGAGAAGCCGGCCGAAGTCATCCATGGGCCGCCGCTCGTCGAGCAAGATCTTTTCCGCTTCTTCCACGAGTTCGAGCATTGCGGTCAATTCCTGCTGTTTGGTGGGTGTGACCTTGAGCTGCTCCTTGGCGATTTCAGAAGCTGTGCGCGAAAATCCAGTGAAGAACAGGGCGAGGTGATCTTGAAGGTGGGAGAGCCGGCCGCTGGGGGCGATGATGGGCTTTACTTCGATGGAGTCGCCGGGGCCAAAGTTGATTCGATTAAACCCGCCGTACGCTGCACTCACCTGGTCCTGAGATCCGACGGCTTCCTGCAACAGATCGCGCTCCACGTGAATGGCCTCGGCGGCGATGGACCGCTTGTCGCGCATCTGGTTTTTGAGCGCGTAGAGCGCCAGCAGGAGCCCGACCGTGAATGCAGAGCTGGTTCCGAGGCCGGTCCGGGCGGGCAGGTCGGCGACATGGTGAATCTCCACTCCTTCTTCAACGCCCATGTAATGCAAGCATGCGCGCACGGAGGGATGCTCGATGGAGTGGTTTGCCTGCACATTCTCCACTTTCGAGTAGGAGATGCGGCTGTGATATTCGAAGAACGGAGGCAGGCGCCTGCAAGTGATGTAGCAGGATTTGTCAATGGTGGTGGATAGCACGGAGCCACCGTGTTCCCGATACCACAAAGGATAGTCGGTGCCACCGCCGAAGAATGAAACTCGCAGCGGGGTGCTCGTAATAATCATTTGGTCGAATCCTCGAAAACGTTTCGTTTTATCATGGATGATTCACACTAGGTCCCTGTCGAGAAGTGCGATTCGTGTAATGCGGCCTATTAGGTAGCAGCTGACAGGGCAGGCTCTGGCCGTTCCTGCATGATTCGATCCCAGTGCTCGATCATCGCGGTGAGCGTTTGGTCGAGGCTTCGCTCAGGTTCCCAGCCTGTAGATTTGCGAATCTTGTGCGTATCTCCGAAGATGATTCGCTCGTCCGACGGACGCATGAGACGGCCGACCTGCTTGACTTGCACGTTGACACCGGACAGGCGGATGGCCGTGTGCAATATCTCAGAGATCGAGTGGGTCTGCTCTGCGCACAGATTGTAAGCTTCGCCAGGCTGGCCTTTGAGAGCCGCGAGATAGAACCCGCGAACTGTGTCGCTCACATCGAGAAAGGCGCGTCGCGGCTCCAGATTTCCAACTTCAATGACCGGTGGCTGCAGTTTCTTGCGGATGCCGATCAACTGTCGGACAAAGTCGGAAGGCGCATCATTTGTCTTGCCCGGACCGGTAGTATTGAAGAGCCTAATGTTGATCGCCGGCACCCCGTAGTCCGCGTGATACTGCTTGCCGAGCAGATCGAGGCAGAGTTTGCTGATTCCGTAAGGATGCAAAGGCTGGAGCGGTTGGGTCTCTTTGACGGGAACGTCCTCTGGCGGAACATTGCCATACTCTGCACTTGAACAGGCGGAAACGACGACAGGTCGTTGTTTCAGTTGGCGGACCGCCTCGAAGAGGTAAAGCGAACCCATGATGTTTGACTCGAAGGTGCCAACGGGGTCGGTCCAAGAGATGGTTGGCAAACTCTGCGCGCCAAGATGAAAGATGTGGGTTGGCTGCAGCTCGTAGAGAAGCTGTGTGAGTCGCTGGCCATTGGCGAGGTCGCATTGGACGAAGCCAATGCCGTCTGTGCCGGGATTCTGTGAGTGCCCTGGAAGGCGGTAGGCGCCGGTGACTTCCCAACCGTCTGAACGAAGGAACTTCACGAGATGTGATCCGATGAATCCTTCGGACCCAGTTACAAATGCTCTTTTGGGTGTTGCCATTAAACCCTCAGTTTGGAGAATCAGTGAGTGGCCTTGAGAACATAGCCTTCGGATTTGGAATGAGTCTCATGAGACTCCCTACCTCATTTCGTACTGGTTTGACAATGAGCATGACCGTGCAAGCAAAAGCGTAGGCCAAAGCGGTGAGGAGAATCTGCGCAAGGATACTGCGGTGTGCCACGGCGTGTATCGCCAGCTCTCCGGCCGCTAGGCCCACGAGGCTGGTAATGACGGGCCACGCGATTTGGCCGGTCAATCGGCGTAAGGTCAGTGATGTGCCGTGAAAGCTGAATTTCAATATCCAGGGGAACATGCCAAGCATTGCAAGTGTTCCAGCCAATGCCACGCCTTTGATGCCAAATGGGAGTCCGATGGCGTAGCTTGCAACTGCAACTGGACATATGATCATGACAAGCTTAAGAAGGCGTCGTGATTGTCCACGGCTAATGAGCAGCCAGGTAACAGATTCGTAGAGAAGCTGACCTAGAGCGAAGACGGCAAGGATTTGAAAGACGGGACCTGCGGCACGCCAATTGCTTCCAAGCGTCAGGACGATTACCGGATTCGCGGCAACAAACAGGAATCCAAATACAGGAGCTGTAATCCACACGATAATATTCGCCAGTCGCAAATAATATCTTGCCATGGCTTCGGGTGCATCCTGGAGCCTGCTGAAGGTAGGTACTGCGACACTTCTTGCTGGGGCACCGAGCTGGCGAACAGGCAGGAACAGGAGATTCATCGCCCTAGAGTAAAGGCCGAGGGGCGCCGCTCCCCAGTACCAACCGATGAACACACTGTCTGTGCTGCGGGTGACAGTCATGGTTAGGAAAGAAGCCGCGACGTTTCCCCCGAAGGTAATAAGCGGTCGAACGCTGGCACCTCGTCTCGGTAGCCCCGGTAGCCAGCGGACCATTGCCCAGGAGAGTAGCATTCCGGTTCCGTTTAATGTGAGGGGCAGAGCAACAATGGCCCAGTACCCGGCTCCGCGCATCGCCAGGATGATGGCGAATGGGACCGCTACAAGATATGAGGTCACATCCCGCACTGCCATTGCGAAATACCGCATGTTGCGCTGTAGTAGCGCGCCGTGCTGAACCCTGAGGCCACTAAATACAAAAGTAAGAGAAACTACTAATGTAATGCCGATGAGGCGAGGTTCATGATAGAAGGCTGCGAGAAATGGAGCCATCGCAGCGGTAACCGCTGCGAGCAATACGCCGATTCCGACATTTACCCAGAAGAGATTGGTCACCTGATCATGAGTGATTTCCGGGTGTTGAATGGTGGCCTCAGAGAGGCCGAGATCGGAAAATGCCTGCCCGAGTCCCGTGATGGCCGTGACCATGGCTACCAGTCCGAAGTCTGCAGGTACTAGCAGGTGAGCAAGGACAATCGTCGAGACCGTTTGCATCACGAATTGCACGCCCTGAGAAGTGAGCGTCACCAATCCGCCGCGGACAGATCTGTGCCTCAGGTCTGACTGCAAATGGTTTGTATTGAATACCTCAAAGGTTTGCTGTCGCGTAGCCATGCCTGTTCTTTACGGGTTGCCGAGAGTGAAGTTTATCGGGACGAATCGAAATCCAGGGGATTGGGCGAGGAACAGCAATCTTGTGATATGCGGTTATTTGGCTGGCGGCGTAGTAGCTGGTATACCTGGGTGGTAATTCTCGCCACCTCGGTCCATGAATGCTTTTCCTCCGCGTACGCGCGGATGTCAGCACGTGCGCTTGCGAGATTCCTATAGAGATCACTAGAAAAATATCGGTCGATGGTAATCGCCAGGTCGTCCGGGTTCTCCGGCTGAAATACAAAACCAGTTCTAGCTTCGAGGATATCGTCGTTCAGGCTGCCTACGTCTGAGGCAAGCACGGGAAGTCCGAAACTGTATCCAAGGAATAACACGCCACTCTGGTAGATGTAACGGTAGGGCAGAACGAGAACATCGCAGGCTTTGAAATATATTTCTGTTTCTTCATCTGGAATGTACTCTTCGTGAAGGATAATCTGGCCGTTCAGAATTTCGTTGGCAATGTCACGGCGGAGGGCAGTCCAATACTCTTCGCAATTCTTGGGTTTACCAGCGATGACAAGTCGATACGCGGGATGGCGTTGTTTTACTTTTCGGAAAGCTTGTGTGAGAAATTCGAGTCCCTTATAGGGGGCAATATTGCCAAAGAACAGGAGGACTTTTTCGTGCTCAGCAATGCCGAGCCGTTTTCGGGCTTCTGCGGGAGTAACGTCGGTTACCGGTACAGAGTTGTTGATACCGAAAGGGATCACAGAGATTCGCTTGCTGGGTATGCCGAATTGCTGCGTCAGCTCTTCCCGCATCTTGTTTGTGTGAACAAATAGATGATCCGATAGTGCGTACTGAATACGAAGAGTTGTGCGGTTCAAAAGGGTGTCACCGCCATCCCGGAGACGGCTGTTGACGTTATGTAAGGTGCGGACGATACGTTTGCCACGCAATCGATACCAAAGCATCAGGATCGTGCGGTCAAAGTACTCGAATTTGTTATTCCATAGAATGTGAAACACCTCAGGTTGCGCCACGGCAGTATACCGGAGCAATCTGACGTAGTATTTGAGGACCCGCAGTGCCTTGGTGATGAAGCTGGCGTCCGGGTTCTGGTCGCCGCGGAAATTGAGGAATTGCACGCAAGGAAGTGAACGCAGTTCGGAACAGTCGAGTTCATCGTTGCCGATGACTTCCAACTTGACCCCGTGCGATGCGAGAGCCAGAGCCAGCCCGAATGCGTACGGGCGATCTGCGCCACCCGTAAGCAAGGCCACGTTGAAGCCATTGACATCTCTGTCCCGGGCGAGTTCAGGAGAATCGTTCTGCGGTGTTGAGATCCTGATGTGAGCATCTCTGGCGGCCGAAGAGTCGGGCTTCATGCGCTTTGTCCCGGGGCATGCATCAGGTTGTACATCAGCCTGTCAAACCGGCGCGCGAGGTCGGTCCGGATTTGTGGGAGCACGGACTGGGCGCGCTGCGCGGTGTTCCATCCCAAAAATGGGATCATCCACGCGTACTTGCTACGAAGGCGCGGTCTTTCGAGACGCCCCCCAAGTTCAACCGCAAGCGCTTCCGCTTCAGCGACGATGTCGGGGCGGGAAGGATAGAAGATTCCGAACCAGACTTGCAGATAAGCGACGGAGGCATTCCTCACTCGCTCACTCTCTTCGAGGGAGCGGAGATATTGAATATGAAGCTTGATTGATCGGAAGAGTGAGTCTTTTTTTTCGTCCGAATCTCCAATGTAGCTGGTGCGAGCCGATACGTTGGAGCGGTAGTAAGCGGCGGCGTCGGGCACGAACCTGGTTCCCGTCGAAGCCATGATAACCCGGGTGAAAAATTCGCCGTCCGTGTCATAGCGTAGAGATTTGTCCCAAGAGCCGGCCGCGTCCAAGAGTTGACGGTTTACCAGCCAAGTGTGATTGGGCATATGAATACCCTGGCCCATTTTCCGCAGCAGCCAGTCGACCGGAGAGAGATCCTCCCAGAGCGAGTTTGGAACGAAACGTGCTTTCGAAGTTCTATGGTAGAAGTACGCCCACGGACACGACAGCAGCAAGCGCTTGTCGTCACTGTCACGCAGCGCCTGAAATTGGCGTTCGATTTTCGTCGGGGCCAGGAGGTCATCCGCATCGAGATATTGAATATAGTCCCCGCGGCTTTGGCGGAATGCAAAATTGAGAGCAACGGATTGTCCGTAATTTTCAGTAGTCAGGACGGTTACGCCCTGAGCGGAGAATCGGTCTGCGATTTTTGCCGTCTGGTCGCTGGATCCGTCGTTGACGACGATAATCTCCTTATTGGGCCAGGTTTGCGCGAGGGCCGACTGGATGGTTTCCGCAATCCAAAGCTCTGCATTGTAAGCAGGGACGAGAATGGATACCAGCGGCTTACCGGTCATTTTGGTTCCAATTCGGGGGTGCAATCTCCAACTTTAACCTCTACCCACGTAAAAATTACTCGATCTTTCGAGGTCTAGTGACCACGGTTACCTAGACGATTATTACTCGGAAGCTCGTTTGAGACTAAAATTTTGGTAATTACCAGTGATTCCGCAGCGTTCCGGATCTCATTGGGTGCCCGCAAATCTGTAAAGGAATAGGCAAAACCTATGCGAAAATCGGCGCTCTTCGTTGTTCTGGGTCTGCTGTTTGGCACATCTATTGGTGCTGCTGCGCACGCCGCAACTATCACTGCAAAATCCTGCAATACCTCCGATGTTCAGAGCGCGATAAACGCGGCTACCGAGGGAGATACGGTGGATATTCCTGCGGGCACGTGCACCTGGACGTCAGGTGTTACGGTTGCCGGCAAAGGGATCAACGTTGTTGGAGCGGGTACGAGTCGGATCATCGCTGTCGCTTCGACATCTTCAGCTGTACCGCTGCAAACGGGGAACCTCACGTTGACGATTCTGGGCGCCGATCCAGGTCATCCGACGCCTAGCATTACGACCGGGCAGACCTTACGGGTCGAGGAAACGGGAACGGAGACGAACTACTTGCAGGGAACCGTAACCAGTTTCAATGCGGGAACTATGTCGCTTGGCATGAACATCACAAGCGCGGCTGGACGGTGCGGTATCAACAGCCTTTCCAACTGCAAGCGATGGCTGATAGCCACTGTTCCGACGACTGCGACTACGATTGTGAACGATGACGCGACTAACAATGCTCTTTTTTCTATCACGGAAGATACAACGTTCCACACCAGTGTCAGTGAACTTCAGGTTTTTTCGGGAACGCAGGGAGACGGCGGGACGGCGCTTGGAAACGTGTTTTCATTAAACTATGCAACCGGGGGACAGGCGATTCTCCTGCATGACATGCGAATTTCCGAGAACGTGAACAACACAATACCTCCTGACGGCAACGGTTCAATGATCCTCTCGAATACGGACAGAGGGGTAATCTGGAATGTCACCTTTGATGCTGCGCCGTTTGCCGGACCTGACCTTGAAAGCATCTATCTAAAGGATGCCACAAACAACACGCACGCGTGGACTGAACCGGACTACATGGGAACCGCCGACACGAATGGCGAGCATAACTTCTATATTGAGGATTGTGATTTCCATGCGATCATGTACGGGCCTTCTATTGACGACAATGGGCGAATGGTAATCCGTTACAGCATGTTTGACAACACCGGGGTGGGAACTCACGGAGCAGATACGAGTGATTACGGTCAACGCTATTTCGAATTTTACAACAACGTAGGAGTTTTCGAAGGATATAGCGACGCAACGACGTTCAACCTTCAGACCTGGTTATGGATGCGTGGAGGAACAGCAGTCGTTTATAACAACGTGTTGCCCGCGATAGTCTCACAGGACTACGGAAACCATGCGGATGTGCTCATGACCGTTATGAATCTGCAACGGAATGGTGGACCCGACCCCTGCTGGGGAGCGGGAACCAGCGGAGGCGCTGATTATCCTGCTCCAAGACAGGTTGGATTCGGATATTTGACCGGTACAGGCAAGGATGGTCTCGGACAGTCGAAGGATTCCATTACCTATGTCGGTGATAGCGATCCTCTATATATCTGGGACAATACCCGCGTCGCTGGCGGCGCGGCCGTTCCCCTTAACGTAGGACTGACGGATTACGGCGGGAGCCAATGCAGCAACCCCGATTCCACGGCAAACTACATCAAAGCGGGTCGAGACTATTTCGACACTGCCAACACAGCCAGACCTGGATGGTCGCCTTACACTTATCCGGATCCTCTGAGAAACGGTTCGGGGGTTTCTAGTACGGCCCCGCCTGCTCCCACCAGCGTTGTTGGTGTAGTGGCTGCACAATAGTACAGAGATCACTGCGTGGGTCGCACTTAGTGTGGCCCGCCTGTTGTGAATGTCTCATGGTTTCCCTGCCGGAGGATGTTACTAGGCGAAGCCTCGTTCGATAAGTTGACGAGTACATTCGAACTTCAATCATTGATGGGTTAACTTTATGCGGGACAACTTGCGACTTCAGTCAGGGGTTTCTGCTTTGGCGTATTCCATCGATCGAGAAAGGAACGCGCAATCAGCTCCAGACTCAGTGCCTTATGAATCTCGTTGGTATAATTCCGCGTGCCCCGGATGTGCTGAGTGAGCATTGCCTCGAAGTGCTTGGGCTCAACCCATGAACGAGATAGACTGCGTGGATCGAGTAATATTTCCCTCAAATAACTTGCCAGGTAGTCGCGATACCAGATCCGAAAGTGAAAGGTCTTGTGCCTCCCCAGGAACAGTCGTTCCAAATGAAGCGCCGCAAGAGAATGATCGGTCTGGGCAAGCCACTGCGGCATTCCCATGTCATAGGCGTACTCGGCTTTGAAGAGAAACTCGAGGCCGGCGCGCGAAAGTTTCTGGGCGAGGGGAGCACGCTTTCCCGCTAGCCCGCGATCAGTGGGAATGCCGAGCAGCGCGGGCTTGCCGTCGGCAATGAGTCGAAGCGAGATATCGTTGCCAGTGAGAGCCTCTGCCGGCGAGCGGAAGACAGTTTTCACAAAGTCATTGTCCAGATACGGCGAACGCATCGTGAGTTGCGACTGTTCAAGAGCTAGAATCCCATAAAGGTTCCACGGCGCCTGCTGAAAAGCGGCGATGGAAACCGGGTGCCCGCTCACCACCCGCGCAAAAGTTGTGGCGGCCTGATCGACGTGGGACAGAAAATCCTGAGTGAATCCGCCTCCAGTGGGTCGACTAGCCTTGAACGCAAGCACGCCGCGCAGAATTTCGCTGCCATAATTCCCGGTCATTCTAACTGGGGCGACCTGTCGGGCGATCTCGTTGAGATACAGGTCGGGAGCACGGCCCACATCGACACATCCATCGGTGAGGTAAACAGCGCGCTGCGCATACTCGCCAAATCGCTTCAGAAAATCAGTGCCCGCGGCAATTGTGTTGTGTGACTGACCGCTGAGTGCCGCAACCCTCCGCGAAATCTTCACATCCTCGTTATCCCGGAACATGCTCCCAAACGTATAACAGGGCAGCGTTCCAGGTTCGGTCGCACGGCACGCCAGGATCATGCGTGTATCGAGGCCACCAGTCAGAGACATTGCGATCTTCTGACGACCTCCGAAATATCTGGGCAGATTACCGCAGAAGACCCTGCGGAGTTCGCGATAATAGCTTTCCTGATCCAGCGGTTCCTGCGATTCCCACTCTCTGTGGTCGAAGTAATGCCCCTTCTTTCTGATTGACCCGGCGTGGAATTCCCACAACGATCCGCCAGGCAGAATCGAGATGTCCTTGAACAGGGACCGGTTCTCCAGGACTGTCCCGCAAGCGACGAATTCTCCGAGGCTCTGAGAGTCGGGTTGGCGTAACTCAGGGCACACCGCCAGGATCGATTTCGCCTCGGCGGCAAAGTAAAATCCATCTTTCGCCTCGTGATAATAGAGCCTGTGCATTCCAAACCTGTCGTTAAACAGCAGCGTGACGCCTCGTGCTCGGTCAGTGAGTAGCCCGTGAAATCTGCCGTTCAGGCTTGCAGGGAATGAAGAGTCCTCCTCATATACGTGGACCAGGTATTCGGGACCCTCGCAATCGAATCTGTGGCCACTTGCGCGCAGCCTCTGGGTGAGATTCGGATCAGGAAATTCCTCGCCAGAAAAGGCCAACACCAGGTCTCCGGTCTCGTTGCTGACCGGCATGCGCGCGCAGAACGAGCCATTTCGTTCGGTCCACCCAAGATAGATGCCAGCCTCCCCGTCACACCAGGATCCAGTGGTGTAGAAGCGTTCATGCTGCAGCACGCAGAGCATTTGCTCTAGGGCGCGCAGTGCCTCTTTGTGTGGTTTTCGAGTGATGAGTCCGACGATTCCTGGCATGTTTGCTGACTAGAGACCGTATTCCTTCAATAGCTCGCGAATGTTGGAGCCGGTGGGAGGATTTGAACACTCCGTCTACCGATTACAATTCGGTTGCTCTGCGATTGAGCTACACCGGCTTACCTTGCTGTGAACGACTTTTACTGCTGCACTGACGTGGACTGCTTGGACTGCCGTGCGTACCATTTGGCGCGCACATCTCTGAGCTTCTTCAAGACAGGGGGCGGAATGCAACCCACTAATCCGCGATGAAGACCCAGCCTCAGAGCCACCGATCCCTTGAGAGTCAAGGGGAGATAATACCGAGGAAGGAGCACTGGTTCAAATCCGTTTCGCCTCTTGAATTCGGTCAGCGAAGAATCAACGTCGTGGTAAGTAAAGTTTCCGTATATCAGGTGGCTCTTGTTGTCCTGCTCGCAGATCTCCACAGCCTTGGCGATGAGCGCGTTGTTCGGTCGCTTGTCAAAGTGGTTCTGGGAGCAGAAGATCTGCATGATGCTTGCTGT
Source organism: uncultured Acidobacterium sp. (assembly GCA_964636535.1). GTDB lineage: Bacteria > Acidobacteriota > Terriglobia > Terriglobales > Acidobacteriaceae > Acidobacterium. The sequence continues at coordinate 19,641 of CAZWSD010000004.1, forward strand.
CGGCCCAACGTAAGTCATCTTCAAAGAGCCGATCAACTCGTTCTCGAAATAGGTTCCGATGAAGACGCTTCTGTCCAAGTATGTTCCCAATTCGTGCTTGACCGCTTCGAAACCCTTGTTGTAATGCCAGAAGGCTCGACCCTGTCTCGTTGGAGACTCAGCGTAAACACGGCAGATGGCGCGGACGAAGTTGTCATCAAAATCCACTCGCCGTGCAATCACGCCCATTTTTTGAGACTTGTTGACGGCTTTCCGCGTACTGTATCCAACTTGCTTTTTCAGCCAGTGATCATAGGTGCTGACAGGGAGCGCAGCATCGTTGCTCCACTCCGTGTAGAAATCGTATTGTTTGCGAGTTTCAGGTATCCGTTGAGCAAAGGTGAATAGATCCGCTCTCAAGCCATATTCTCTCAGCCGTGAAACGAAATCAAGTGGTTCCGATACAGTTTCACCTTGCCACAGATCTTCGTCCCGGACACTCGCAAGTTTCAACAGGTTTCCGGTCACTACTACTGTCCGCCCGTCGATCGTTACCGAGGGTACCAGGATTGATCGTCCGCGGACCCGGATTTCCACGGAAGAAAAAGTGGTTGGATCGGTTGTGCTCGTTGCCATTTCTGTCAACTGAGTTTCAGGTTCAACAGATTCCTGCATTGCTCCTCCATCAGGCTGCCGGGGCCGTGTCTGCAGCTTGGGCCTCGGTATGTTCAACGGGGGAAATCCGGCGAAGCCTCATGCGGTTGCGCGCAGGAATCCGAACCGCTGTGATTAGAAAGATCGTATAGAGCAAGCCGCTCTCAAATGCCGCTTCTGACATATTGTAAAAAACAATGACCAGCCAAATAGCCAGACCTAATACGCCAAGCTGTGAACCTGTATCAACATTCCGTGAAATCTCGCGGAAGGCTGCTATTAGAAATATTGCCATCAATATTACGCCAATCAAACCCAACTCAAGATATATCTCGAGATATCCATTGTGTGCTTCATTGATATGGCCCAGGCCTGCATTGTTCCAGAAGTATTGAAGTCGAGGTCCCACCCAAAAGCTTTGGTATCCAGTGCCAATTAAGGGGTTCGTGTGCATCTTTAGAAGGAAGGCCCATATGAAAGTTCTGTCTGTCAAGTTTGGGTTCTTCCCCACAGCCTCGGCCATTTTGCCATTCAGTCCAAGGCCGAAATCCAGCAGCAGGTACAGAAGGAATGCAAAAGGGACCAGCATTTTGAGGAGCGTACGATGCCGTCTGAAGAAGTTGATCCGGGTAGCTCCAAGCACCAAGCAGCCCAAAATCAAACATACTTCGGACGTAGTGCTCTTCGTGATGTGTACCAGCCACAGTATCATCCCCGCGAAGACCGCGTTAACAATCAGTGTCTGCCTGACCCTTCGATTCGTGCGATCTGGCCAGCGCGCTAAGCTGTCCCAGAAGATGAAGATGCCGCATGCTAAGAAGATCGTACCGAGCATGTTTTTGCTGGTGGCAACTCCTCCCACGGTTCCGACTCCCGTCCAAGGGTCATATGAGTTGCTGAGGGCCGGGAAATACTTGATCAATATGATAGACAACGGAACGAGCAGATAGGTGAGTCGACGGAGCAGGGTACGTGTTGCCTCGATTGGCCGCACGTCTGAGACAACTACGAGCATTGCCAAATAGCTCCCAAGATCGCGGAACCAACGCTTGAATGTAATAAACGGGAAACCGGACCAGCATGCGCTCAACAACGCAAAGATAACGAATGCCATGAGCACAGCGTTATGCTCAAACAGGGACTTCCAGTCAATAGATCGACGTGACAGGACCCAGATTGAAGTGAGAATAAGGAAGAGAAAGACTGCTTCATCGAGGGGGTTTCCCTTCTGTATCGATTTGGCGGATAGCGCTCCTCCAATTCCAGACAACCATTGTGACGGATTTCGCGATGCCAAGATGAAGATCCAGGTCACGGGCAGCCAGAGCGCGGGGGACGTGCCTGGGGTCCTCGCTGGATCAAACTTCAGTAGCAGCAGCAGCAGGATTAGCCAAATCAGTAGAGCTAAATCAGGTGGAGTGTGCAAGTGTGCCTATGCGCCTACGGGTTCCGCCGTCTGATTGATCCCACGGGATGACAGGACTGAATTGGCCGATGTCTCCCCGAGGTGGTCGTCATTGAGTTGCTGGAATATTTCATCCATGATCTGCGCGGTGAGGAGAATCTCTCGATACGGGATGGGAACCGGCCCATTTGTTTCGATGGAGGTGTAGAAGGCTTCGATGAGATATTTCATTCCAGAATCGAAATGGAAATCCCTTTGAAGAAATAGACGGGCATTCTGCCAGCCGGCGTTCAAGTTCTGCCATCCAAATTGTACTGGCGGTATGAACTTGTCGGCAAAGCTCTTGTATTTTGCGCCGCGCAACCGGATGAGAATATCATGATCGTGGTCGAGAATGAGGCCATTTCGCGGTCCAAAGAGCCGGAATTCGTGAATGGATGGCTTCATTTGCGAGGAGAAGGTGAAGTATGCCGTTGCGCGGTGTTCATCACGTATCATGACGCGGAGCTCGTCGACTATTTCTGTCTCTCCGAGCGAACTAAGTACGTGGCTTGGAAAGCCGCGAGCTACAACGGTCAGCTCGTCACCCGGGATAAATTCAGCTATCCGCGCTATTCCATGGCTGATAATGTTTTGGAGCAATTTTCCTGGCAGTGCTCTTACCCAGTGCCCTTTGTCTCCAAGCAGGGCGCGAGCATAGGAGGGGTCCTGCAGGTCGTACGTGTAGGTGCTCTCCATGTGAACGGGCGAGCCACCAAGATATCCGTCTGCTATCATGCTCCGCATGCGCCGCGCAACGTGGCTGAACTGGTCGTTGTGTCCTGCCGTAAGTTTGAGGCCGCGCGCCTGGGCCAGCCTAACGAGATCGACGGCTTCGTGTGCGTGTAAGGTGAACGGTTTCTCTACGTACACGTGGCAACCGTGCTCCAGGCAGAGACGGGCCAGCTCATAGTGCCCCTGCGGTGGTGTCGTTATATGTACTACATCGGGGCTCGCCTTGGTTAGAAGGTCCGCGACGTCGTGATAGTAGCCCCTGACCGGAAAGCGCTCGGCCAATTGCTTGGCCATCAGGGGTTCGCGGTCGCATACGCCCACAAGTTGGCAGTTGGAGATGCGCTGGATCTGGGTCGCATGTGCATCAGCAATCTTGCCGCAACCGATGATGGCAACCTTAAGCACGCTGTCCTCCTTGATTCATGGCTGCGAATGTCTTGCGGAGCCCCTCTGCTGTTGCTGTCTTCGGAGTCCAACCGAGTTGGAGTTTTAGTTTGTCATTGCTATACTTCGTCTTCCTCCACTGCGAGTACCACTGTCTGCGTGTGTAGACTGGAGGCAATTGGCCACGTGACCAGTCTGAATATTTTTCCCACAGATAGCAGAGGCTATAGCTTATCGCGTGCGGAAGATAGATGGAGCGAAAGTTACGGACACTCCTCTTGTATGACCGCAGGAACTGTCTGCTGGTGGGGAGCTCATCATCGAGCACGTTGAAAATCTCGCCGTCGACGCCGGGTACCAAACCGGCCAGGGCGATAGCGTCTGCGCAGTTGTCAACATAGGTAAACGGGATGCGGTTGGAGCCTCCCAAGTGAAGGAATAACCCAAACGTACCGAGTCCGACCCGGCCTGTGATTCCCTTGTTACCCGGCCCGTACACGCTACCTGGCCGCACGATCACATAAGGAATCCCACTATGCTCACCATAGGTCTTTACGATTTCCTCTTGTTTTACTTTGGCGTAGCAGTAGGCATCGCCGGTCTGCTCGGGGTGGTTCTCGATAGGGGATTCTTCAGTCAGGCGCCTCGATTGTTGACGGTTCGTATAGACAGCAAACGAACTGGCGAGTACAAGCCTGCGCAGACATTTATGGCCTAGAGTCGCGTCCAGGAGATTGCGAGTAGCCACGACAGAATTCATGAAGGCATCGGGAACTGATTTTTCTCCGGTGCCGGCCGCCAGATGGAAGATTAGCTTTACGTTTCGCGTTGCTCTCTCGCAATCTTCGCGAGAGAGGAGATTACCAGAGACGACATGAAACGTGGTGCCGGGGAATTCTTCAGCGAGAGCATCGATTCGGCTGCGCTGGCCCGAAGGTCTCATAAAACAATGCAGATTGCGGAAGCCCCGGGTGGCGAGTTGCGCGGCCACGCGGGATCCAATGAAACCCGCAGCGCCTGTAATCAGGATCGGATCCTCAGGCTTGACGATAAGGCGATCTTGTGTTGTGTCCATCGATAGTTGCCTGACTAGTGAATCGTAGGTCGGGGTTGCCTTCACCACAGTTGTGATTCGCTGTATGCCTTGTTTGCTTAAGACAGCGAGGAGGCGTCGAAATCAATTGTCCGTTAGGTGGTGGCGTTCATGCTTCAGAGTGTCCACCGGGTTTCATGGGTGGCTTCACGCTGATTGGTACGAGATCAATTCGGTTTTCAGTTCGGCTTTCAAGGGCGCATGCTGAACGTGTCTTTCATTGCGTGCCGCCGCCGTGGGATGCTCCAAGGGAGTGTGGATACGGAGCGCCAAGTCTGGAAGGCGATTGTGTTTCCCGTTTACCTCGGCACGATCTGCCCTAACATAGGTCTGATTGTGCTTGAATGTCACGGATCGCCGTTTACGGAACCACGCTGCCGCCTCGCTACACGTTGTGAACCACACTTTATGACTTGCTGCCTCGTCGAGGAATTGCCGATAAGAGGCAAACCACTGTCGTTCAGGGGCGAGGCTGCGATCATGCCAGTTTACGGTCAGGCACCCCCCAAAACGGGTAGCATTCCTCACCAAGTTTGCCAACAGATCGTTGGCCCGTTGAGGGCGCAGCCCGAGGTATGCGGGATAGAAAAGCGCCGTATCCATCGCATGTAATGGGAGTTCTATGATAGATTGCGCTCCGAGGGGCATATATGGCTGGGTCGTGCCGGTACGATATCCCACCGTTTCCCTGTATCCGATCGTGGAGTCGAAGCTGATACCGGCCTGCTCGAGTTCTCGCGGAGAATTTACATTGAAGCACAACCAATGCATGCGGACACCGATTTCGGACTCACCGGTCAGCTTTCGAATTTCATCGATCTCCAGCACTGCTGAGTCGGAATCCAGCCAAGCATCGAGACCATGTAAGGCTACCTCGCTGCCGCTATTCTGAATTTCGCGAATCACCGGTTCAATATCCCTGGCTCCGTACGCTGATGCGCGACGTTTGTAACTCGCCCCAGCCAATCCACGGCCGCTTTCTCCGGCAAAGGGGATTACAAAATAAGTCGAAGGCAATCCGCCTTCGATTTGTCGATACTGGTTGGCGAAATCGGCCCAAAAGTCACGTGCCAATCCAAGTTGGACAAGAGGCCATTTGGCTACCGCAATCCAGTTTTCGACGAGGGATTGAAATGAGCGTTGCCCTCGCATGAGCCCAAGTATCGAGCCAATACTTGCCCGGTACAGAAATCCGGCGGCCGTATGGTCTGAGCGGTGTCTCCGAATTGCTGGGTGATCAACGTCGTGTGTGAGGCAGACCATGAACTGGTAACCCTGCGGGACAGGTGGAATCTCTATGAACTCGATCCCGGAAGCGTGCATTTGATTTCGAAGAAAATCTATATGCAGGTCAAGGGTCGGGAATCCGGCCTCATCTCTGGGTTGCCCGGTCGTGAGAAGAAATCTGACCTCCTCGAACAAATCGTAACCTATTCGAAGAATTTCCTGTTCTTGATTACCCGTCTGCCGCAATGTCACTGGTCGCCCGGACGCCTCTGTCATCAGGAGATTAGAATTGTCTGGCGGGAAAGTCAGGCATCTTCCATAAATAGGGATCACGTCGTCATGGTGACGAAGACGAGTTGTTCGGTTCGTCTTTTTCTCTTCAATCACATCGGCTGGGTCTGATGCGCAGTGACCGCCCGAGTATATCAATATCAGCTTTGCGCGGAGATCCTGAATGCATTCTTCGGTTGTGCACAAGACCACATCATAGCAATGCTCAGGGCTCCAGCTCTCCCAAGGCGTCTTGAATAGCTCGAAGAACTCGTGAACCAGTTCCAATTCATGGTTCCGTGCGATGACGCCAATCATAATTCCTCGAGGTCTTCGATCAAGTCTACGTTGGGAGTGGCTTTGCCCATTAGTTCAGTCACGGACCGGACCAGCGATTCCCGTTCATTCTGCCATGTGTGCCGAAGATAAATGTCTTGGCCGCGTTCTGCATTGGCAGTGGCTTCATCAGGATCCATTGACACTCTCCGTATGGCTTTCGCCATACTCTCGGTATCTCCGGGAGAAAAGTAGAACAGTTCATCCTTGCCGAAGTAGTCGAGGATGCCTCTTGTATTGGGTGCGACCACCGGCTTACCAAGCGCCAAATATTCGAAAATGCGTGTCGGAGTGTTGATATCAGTAAATGGGTTTCGCAGGTTCGGGATGACGCCGACATTACACTTTTGAATCTCGGTGGCCAATTGTTCCAGCTTTCTGCTTCCGAGATAACGGATGCGGTCGCGAACACCCAGTATCTCAGCCTTTGCCAGAACCTGTTCCAGATAGGAAGTGCTGCGGCCGAACACGCGAAGTTCTACGTTTTGCAAACTCTCGCGAAGTCTTGCTAAGGCGTCCACTGCGAGCTCTAAACCATTCCTTTCTACAAGCGAGCCGTGATACATGATAACGAAGGGAGCGTCTTTCTGGGGACGCGAATAGGAGCGGGCCGCGCGGTACGGAAACAGTTTCTCGTCCGGAGAGTTCATTACCACCTGGATCTTTTCCTCTGAACATCCGCGATGCGAAAAAAGCCGTCTGCAGGCCTCATTCACGGTAATCACACGATCTGCACGCTTGAGACTCCATCGCTCCAAACCGCAGAGAAGTTTGACTCCCCTACTGTCTGAGGCCTGCTGGAAGATGGTCATGAGGAGTTCCGGCATTGGGTCGTGCTGATCCAAGATGACCTTTGCTCCGAATAGTTTCGGAATGAGCGCACAGATGACCAGGATATCTGGCATGTTGTGCACGTATATCAGGTCATACCGTCTATGTAAGGTTCGCCATGCGAGAATCGCGGTGGACAAGAGGATAAATGTCGAATACTGATAGGCATACGATCCAACGCCGCCACGGTGATGCTCGACGGAGAGCCTGGTGATGTGGAGCCTTCCCAGTGATTCTCGCGACTTGCTGCCGGATCCCCGCTCGCATAGATAGTCGACTTCTGCGCCCTCTTCGACCAGGGCTTCAGCCGCTCTACGCGGGCGTGGATCGAACGGATATTGAGAGAAAACCACCATGCCGACGCGCATACCAGAGAGGCGAGGAACTGGCGTTCCATCTCGCGATACACTCGATGCGTGTGGCTGATCAGCGGCCCTTGCAGAAGGAGTCTGTTTGCCCTGAGAGGTGGATTGTCTGAGGCTCATATATAAGTTATACGGTGGCAGCGGGTGCAATTCCGACGATGATGGGCTGTCGGTTCGATTCTCTGTCACGCTCGATCTTGATCCTATTTGAGTTCCGGATGGCGTTGACCAACTCTGAGGGAGCGAACTTGCTCAGGATTTCGATATTCGGCATCACACAGTGGCCACCGATTACACCTGGGAAGTACTTGACGGGAGGGAAGAACTTAATTTCTTCGTAGAAAGAAATGATTTCATCATAAGCGGCTCCAGTACGATCACAGTATCGCTCCAGTTCTTGCGCCCATGCAATCATCAGCCCGAAGTAGGTGGTTTCAGTCAGTTTTGCTAGTTCCGTGGCTTCAGGAGTAGAGAGAATTTTGGTTGAGAGCCCGGCCGACTCGAAGTGCTTGGCTGCGGCCAGTCCGTCTTCGGGATCAATCGATCCGACAAACTTGACATACTTCGCCATGTCTTCAGCCATGCGCGCGTGCTTTCCGCGGACGGGGCTGTTAACTACCGCAGAGCCGGAGCGGTGGGCTATCTCACGCGTTGTTCCAACCGCAACCGTACTGTTAATCACCGTGAGCTTCGGATGAAAGAGATTCATGTATCGCAGAGCCTCGCCGACGAAGTCGCTAATCTGAAAGGGAAAGCAGAGGTGCAATACTTCCACCGGGCCAACATTGGCGGGTGGTGGTTCGATATCCACGCCAATGACGCGGATGTTCTGATTACGCGAAATGATCTCCAGAAGAGGCCTGCCGACCTCCCCCAGTCCAACGACGATCGTGGTTTCAGATGCCATGATTT
>CAZWSD010000005.1:0-26958 GCA_964636535.1 uncultured Acidobacterium sp.
TGGATGAGGAGCTATGAAATCTCTTTTGGCGATGATCTGCTTGTGCGCCATCGGCCCGTTGGCATGTGGTCTGGACGCGCAGCAAGTGGCACAGAATAATGGCAATGCGTTTGCTTCGCTCAACGCGATGTTGGCAGATGTGCCCCAGGCGGCCGACACCGGCCCGGCGATGACTCTCGATCAGATCGAGGCCATCGCATCGGAGAGAAATCCGGCTATCTCGGTCGCGGTGCGCCGTGTTGTCATGGCCGAGGCGCACGTGCCTGCCGCCGGCGCACTTAACGATCCGACATTTATGTACCGGGGGTGGGGCGTGCCTCTCAGTCAGCCTTGGAATTACAACCAGGCGCAGAACATGTTCATGTTCAGCCAGTCACTGCCCGGGGTAGGCAAGCGCGACCTGCGCACCAGCATTGCGAGGTTCGACGTGATCGAAGCGAAAGACGAGCTTGGCGCAACTCGTCTTCGGATCAGGGTCCAGGTTCGCAAGGCGTTTTTTGACCTTCTGCTTGCGCAGGATGAGCTTCGAATTCACCGGCAGAATGTCGCCATCGCGCGGCAGGCCATCGCAGCGGCGCAGATTCGCTACACCGTCGGTCAGGTGCCTCAGCAGGATGTCCTCAAGGCACAAGTTGCGCTGACAGAACTGGACGAAAACCTGATTCGCTTTGAACGCGACGCGGAGGTAGCCCGCGCCCGGCTCAATGCACTGATGAATCGCAGTTCCGGGACTGCGCTCAGAGTCGAGGGCAGCTACCACGTTACCGATCAGTTTCCTCCGGTCGAATCGCTCGAAAAGACAGCGCTGCAGGAGCGCCCCGACTTGCTCGACGCCGAAGCCGCCATTGCAAAAAGCCGGAAGAAAGAACAGCTCGCAAAGAAGGCTTATGTTCCAGACGTCACGCTCTCCGGGGGCTACATGCTCATGCCGCCCACTTCGTCCATGCGGAACACCTATATGGTCGAAGCCGGTATCAATCTCCCATGGCTGAACCGGCGGAAGAACAATGCGGAGATCGCAACCGCCAGTGCCCGTGTGACAGAACAGCAGGCAGAACTGGCCGATCTTCGAAATGCGGCGTTTGACCAGATTCAGGAGTCGCTTGCGGAAACTCTCGCCGCACAGCGTCTGGCGCGGGTCTACCAGATGTCGCTCCATCCTCAGGCGGAAGCCACTCTGCATGCCGCCGTTATTGCCTACGAAAACAACCAGACTGACTTTCTCAATCTGCTCGACAGCCAGGAAGCGGTGATTCGTATTGATCTCGCATGGCTGCAGGCACTGCGCGAATTCAATACCCGCCTGGCCGATCTCGAGCTTGCCGTCGGCGCACCCATTCCACTCAGACAGCCTTCCACTCTCGAGGTGAAACCATGAGCGACTCCAACTATAAGAAGGCGTTCTTCGCTGCTATTTTGGTTTGCATGGCGTTGATTGCGGTGCTTGTGATTGTTCTCCTACGCATGGCGCCAAAGGCGACAGCCCGGCACCCTACAACCCGGTCATTGCGGAAGGCCCGCGGCCCACAACCCAGAACAGTGGGGCCTCCGCGCCAGCCCAACCCAATCAACAGCCCGCGCTCGCGCCCGTGCACTTGTCCCTGCGGCGTCAGCGGGAAATCGGTGTTACCACCGCCGTAGTGCAACGCAAACAGATCAGCGACCACCTGCGGGTGCCTGGCAACGTCGCAATCGACGAGGAAGGGCTTTCCTATGTTCAGACTCGCTATCCCGGCTGGATTCGCAAGGTATATGCCAATGCAACCTGGCAGTATGTGAAGAAGGGCGAGCCGCTCTTCACGATTTACAGCCCGGACCTCGTGAGCACCGAACAGGAGTATCTGCTCGCAAAGCAGAATCAGAGATCGTTCGAAACTGGCGGCAGGGGCACGGCGTCGCAGGAAGGCAAATGGCTTCTGGACGCGGCCGAGCAGCGGTTACGTCAATTCGATGTGCCGCAAAATGAGATCGCCGACCTCGTGCAGAATGGCAAGGTGCAGCGCGAGATTGCGGTTGACGCGCCGGCTTCCGGCTACATCACCGAGCGCCGTGCATTGCCCAATTCCTATGTTCAGCCGGATACGAAGCTCTATACCATCGCCAACCTCGCCACCATCTGGGTTTATGCCAATGTATTTCAGACGGACGTGGGGGAGTTGCGGCCCGGTGATCCAGCTCAGGTAACGGTCGATGCATACCCGGGCCGGGTGTTTTACGGGCGCATCGAGCAGATCCTTCCCGATGTCGATCCCGTAACTCGCACGGTGCGTGTCCGGCTCGTCTTTCGAAATCCCGGCGTCGTGCTCAAGCCGGGCATGTACGTCAACGTGGAGATCAATGTTCCTCTCGGCTGGCAGCTTGTGATTCCGGCATCGGGTGTACTGCAGACCGGAACGCAGAGCGTAGCTTTCATCGATCAAGGAAGCGGCTATCTGCAACCGCGCCTGGTGCAGGTTGGGCAACAGGTTAATAACTCGCTGATTGTCCTGAACGGATTAAAGGCCGGCGAGCGCATCGTCAGTTCGGCGAACTTCCTCATCGACTCCGAAGCGCAGCTGCAGGCCGCTCTTCAGTCTTTCAACCCTTCGCCTCAAGCCGCAACTCAGCCAAATTCTTCTCTCCCGCGGGCCGCGCATATCACTCTTTTGACGATCCCGTCACCACCGCAAAAGGGCTCGGATGCGGTGCAGGTGAAGCTGACCGGCGCGGATGGAAGACCTATTTCCGGCGCTCGCGTCTCGGTGACCTTCTACCTGGCCGCCATGCCCGCCATGGGAATGACCGCGATGCACGTCGTCTCGATCCTCGGTGACAAGGGACAAGGCGTCTACGAGGGCTCAGTGCGCCTCGTTACCGGCGGCACATGGCAGGTCACTGTCACGGCCAGTCGTAATGGCAAAGCCATCGCAACCAAACAACTCAGCGTCACCGCGACGGGGGGAATGTAATGATTACCCGAATCATCGCCTGGTGCGCGCGGAATCCATTTCTCGTGATTGCAGTCACGATTTTGCTGGCCGCGGCTGGAGTATGGTCGCTGCGCCAGGTACCCCTCGATGCCTTGCCCGATATTAGCGACGTGCAGGTCATCATTCATACGCGATGGTCGGGCGAGCCCCCGAATGTCATTGAAGATCAGGTCACATACCCGATTGTTTCCGCGCTGCTCGCCGCGCCGCATGTGAAAGCCGTGCGCGCCCAGACCATGTTCGGCGACTCCTACGTGTTTGTGGTGTTCAAAGACGGAACGAATCTCTACTGGGCGCGTTCGCGCGTTCTGGAATATCTGCAGCAGATCGCCGGCAGCCTTCCGTCGAACGTACACCCTGCGATTGGCCCGGATGCTACAGGCGCCGGCTGGGTGTACGAGTACACAATCGTCGACAAGAGCCACACGCAAAGCCTCGCCAGCCTGCGCTCACTTCAAGACTGGTACCTGCGCTATCAGTTGGAGACCGTTCCAGGTGTGGCGCAAGTAGCCAGTATTGGCGGCTTCGTGCGCCAGTACCAAGTGAATCTGGATCCACGAAAACTCTTCTCCTACGGAATCTCCGCTTCTACCGTCATCCAGCGCATCCGGCAGAGCACCAATGAAGCGGGCGGCGACGTCCTTGACATGAACGGCGCTGAGTACATGGTGCGCGGTCTCGGTTACTTTAAGACACTGGCCGATCTTGAGAATATTCCCGTTGCCACAAAGGATGGCACGCCGATTCTGGTGCGCAATCTCGGTACGGTCTCCTTTGGACCGGCCCCGCGCCGTGGCGCCGCCGATTGGGATGGTGAAGGTCAGGTGGTCGGCGGCATTGTCATCATGCGCTACGGAGGGAACGCGCTCAAGGTTATCGACGGTGTTAAGGCAAAACTCCGCTCCATCGCGACATCGCTTCCCCCGGGCGTGGAAATCGTCACTGCCTATGACCGCTCCTGGCTCATTCGCCAGTCCATCCACACGCTCGTGCGCGATCTCATTCTGGAAGTCATCATTGTCAGCTTCGTCAGCATTGCCTTCCTCTTTCACTTCCGCTCGGCGCTCATTCCCATTCTCACCTTGCCGATCGCGCTGCTGGCTGCATTCATTCCGATGTATTTCCTCCATATAAGTTCCAACATCATGTCTCTGGGAGGACTGGCGCTGGCCGTAGGAGTGCTCGTCGATGCGGCCATCGTGATGGTCGAGAACGGATACCGCCATCTTGCGGAGCGTGCGCATCCCGAGCAACTGAGTGATGAGGCCCGCGGGAAGATGCTCATTGGCGCGGCCCAACAGGTGGGGCCGGCGCTCTTTTATTCACTGCTGATCATCGTCGTTTCCTTCCTGCCAGTCTTTCTTCTGGGCTCGCAGGAGGGTCGTATGTTCCGGCCCCTGGCCTGGACCAAGACATTCGCGCTCGTCTTTTCGTCCATCCTCTCCATCACCCTTGTCCCGGCGCTCATGCCATTCTTCCTTCGCGGCCGGCTGCGGCCTGAGTCCGGGAACCCGTTCGCCAGAATAACCCAGGCCTTGTATCTTCCCGTATTGCGCTGGTCATTGCGGCGCTGGAAGCTGGTTATTGTTCTCAGCCTCGCTTTCCTGGCTGCGACTGTGCCGCTCTATTTCCGCTTGGGCAGCCAGTTCATGCCGGCCCTTTATGAGGGTTCGGCCCTCTATATGCCGAGTTCTCTCCCGGGAATCTCGCTGCCTCAGGCGGCCGATCTCATGCAGACGCAAGACCGAATCATAAAATCCTTTCCCGAGGTCAACTCCGTCTTCGGTACCGTGGGCCGGTCAAACAGCGCCACGGATAACGCTCCGCTCGACATGTCCGACACCATCATCATGCTTAAACCGCGCTCGCAGTGGCCCAAGGGAATGACCTATGACAAGCTGATTGCCGCAATGGACGCCAGGCTGCAGTTTCCCGGTGTGACCAATTCCTGGACTATGCCTGTTCGGGGCCGGCTCGACATGGAATTGACCGGAATCAGAACGCCGATCGGCATCAAAATTCAGGGGCCGGACCTCAACACAATTCAGCAAATCGGCGAAAACATGCAGAACATCCTCGCGGGCATGCGGCAGACGTCTTCCGTCTACGCGGAACGAGTCTCTCAGGGGTTCTACCTGAATATTGCCGTCAACCGGCTGCAGGCCGCTCGTTACGGCCTAACCATCGCAGACGTGCAGCGCGTGATTGCATCCGAGATCGGAGGCGCCGAAATCACCGAAAACGTCCAGGGCAGGGAACGCATCCCCGTGGCGGTCCGCTATGAGAGGAGCTTTCGCGACGACCCATCCGCCATCCTGCAAGTGTTGATCCCCACCCCCACGGGCGCCCAGATCCCGCTCGGCGAAGTTGCGCGCGTCTATTTCTCTCGTGGCCCTGTCATGATTCGCGACGAAGGCGGCATGCTCACCGGCTATCTTTATCTCACGCTGAAAAACAGCAATTATGCACACTACGTCAAACAGGCTGACCGTCTGTTGAACACCGAGCTTCACCTTCCGCCTGGTTACACCTGGCGCTGGGCAGGGGAATACGAGTTCGAGATGCAGGCTAAACATCGCCTGGAAATCATTCTGCCCATCGTCTTCTTCGTCATCTTTCTCCTGCTCTATCTGGTCTTCGGGTCTGCTGTGGAAGCAGCCGTCTTGATCTTCCCCACGCTCTATGCATTGTCTGGCGGTCTACTTCTGCAGTGGCTCCTGGGCTTCAACTTCAGCGTGGCGGTGTGGGTCGGTTATATCGCACTGTTCGGGATTGCCGTGGAAACCGGAGTCGTCATGGTGATCTATCTGCAGGAAGCCTACGAGAAATATAGAGCGCAGGAGACTCCGATGACTGACGCGGACCTCCATGCCGCCGTGATTGAAGGAGCCGTGCAGCGGCTTCGTCCAAAACTAATGACCGTCACAGCGGTGATTCTCAGCCTCGCCCCCATCTTGTGGGAAACCGGCATTGGCTCCGACGTGATGAAGCCGATCGCGGCTCCGATTGTGGGCGGCATGATCACCTCGACCATTCATGTCCTGATCCTGGTTCCTGTATTCTTCCTGCTGATGAAGCGCCGTGAACTTCGCAGATCGGGCCTGATGAGATCAAAGGGAATCCCATCCGGCGCCCCATAACTCCCCGTTTCCGGGCGCGGACGGGCATCAGACGAACAAACGCAACCGATTCAATGCTCGCAAGGACACACTCTGCGGGGCAGTCATGAGGGCGGCTTCTCCGGGACTCCCCAGATGCCCGGCCCGATCGAGCCGAATCGATATTGGCACGATGGCTAATACTTTACCGCTAAGGCAGCTATGGCCCGATTCAGGCGAGGCGACGACGGAAGAGATTGACGGCCACGATCATGCTGGCCAGACCGATTGTCAGTAATGGCCAATATTCCGGCCAGAACAGCCATGTTCCGCCGCCCTCAAGAAAACTGGTGCGCAGGACGATCAGGAAGTAACGCAGCGGATCAAGCAGCGTGATGTACTGCACTGCCTGGGGCATGTTTGCAATCGGCGTTGCGAAGCCGGACAAAACGATGGCCGGCACCATAAAGAGAAACACGCCCAGCAGACCCTGCTGCTGTGTAACGGCCAGAGACGAAATCATCAGCCCTATTCCCACAGACGAGAAAAGAAAGCAGAGCAGGCCCAGGTAGAGGCCCGCAAGGCTGCCTGTGAAGGGAACGTGAAACCAGAACACGGCCATGAAGATAATCAACGATCCTTCGGAGGTGCCAACCAGAAATCCGGGCAAGGCCTTTCCCAGAAGGATCTCCGCCGGCGGCATGGGAGTCACGAGAAGTTGATCGAAGGTTCCCATCTCCCGCTCACGCGCCACGGAGAGGCCCGTCGTGAGCATACTGACGAGAAGGGTCAGAATGCCGCAGATGCCGGGCACGATGAACCATCGCGAGTCAAGATTTGGATTGAACCAGGCTCGGTCCAGAAGCACGGTTGCAGCCGGCTTCATGCCCTGCCGGGCCAGCTGCGACTGATTGAATCGAGTCACGATGGATTGCACGTAGCCCATGGCAATGGCGGCGGTATTGGAGTCTCTTCCGTCGAGAATGATTTGCACACGAGCCGGCCGTCCGCGTTCCAGGTCCGCGCTGAAGTTCGGTCCGATGTCCATGGCCATCAAGGCTGACTTGTCATCGACGGCCCGTTCCAGCTCGGATTGATCATGCACTGACTGCAGCAGGTGAAAGCTTGGCGCACCCACAAAGCGCGCGACGAACTCTCGTGAGACTTGTCCCTGGTCCTGGTTGTAGACGACAAAGGAAACGTTCTTAAGTTCAAAGGTGGCCGCATATCCAAACACAATGAGTTGAATGATCGGCGGACCGATAAGCACGGCGCGGCTGGCGGGGTCGCGCAACAGCGCAAGAAGTTCTTTGACGACCAGTGAAACTACGCGCTGAAGCATCGCTCTCATCAGTCCAGCCTCTTCCGAAACCGCAGTACAGACAAGCCAAGAAAGACGAGACAGAGGATAGCAAGGCCCAGGACATTGGGCAGAATGACGGACCACAGGTCCCCGGCAAGAAATGAAGTTTGCAGCGTCGCCACGAAATATCGTGCGGCAACCACGTGAGTCAGCACCCGGATGGCGCGCGGCATGGAGCGGATATCAAACAGGAATCCGGATAGGATGAATGCGGGAAGAAACGTCGTGACGATGGCGACCATCGCGGCAACGAACTGACTGCGGGCCAGGACGGAGATCGCCAGTCCCATGCCCAAGGCCGTGAGAAGAAACAGAGCGGAAGTCCCGATGAGAACCGTCAAGGAGCCGCGCAGCGGCACTTGAAACAGGAAGACCGCCATTGCGGTCGACATCATCATGCCGCCCATCCCCATCACAAAGTACGGGACCAGTTTGCCCAGCAGGATCTCCGTCTTGGCTACCGGCGTGACCATGATGCCCTCCATGGTGCCGCGCTCCCACTCGCGCGCCACGACAAGCGCCGTCAGCAGGGCGCCGATGAGAGTCATGATGATGGCGATCAGTCCGGGAATCAGGTAGTCGCGACTGGTCAGCGCAGGGTTGAACCAGACGCGCACATCGACCGTCACGGGCATCGAAAGTAGCTTGCCCTGGAGAAGGGCTTGCTGCTGGAGCCAGGTCTGCCAGCTTCCATTCATGTAATTCTGGATGATGCGCGCCTGATTGGCATCGACGCCATTTACGGTGAGATGAATCGGCGCCGCTCCAGAGCTCAGGGCGAGCCGCGTAAAATCCCCGCGCAGCCACAGAATGGCCTCGACACGGCCGCGCATCATGGCTCGCTCCGCGGACTCCTGATTGGGATAGAGCACAGGGTGAAACCACGGAGAATGGTCCAATTCCGCCAGGAATGACGCCGTCAGATACGTCGGCTGGTCAACCACCTCACCGATCGGGATGCTCCGCGCGTCCAGCGAGACGCCGTATCCAAAGATCAGCAGAAGAACCAGGGGCAGTACGAATGCGATGGCGATGCTGGACGGATCGCGAACGATTTCATACGTCTCCTTGCGGATGAGTCCCTTGATGCGCATCCCGCTCATGACGCCCTCCTGCTCACGCGTTCGTGACCTTCAATCAGTGAGATGAAGGCGTCTTCCATGCTTGGGTTGGGCCGATCGGCGTGCCGAACGCTGGCCTTAATTGCGGTTGGAGTTCCTTCGGCAAGCACTTCTCCGAGCGACATCAGAACCAGGCGGTCGCAGTACTCGGCTTCCTCCATGAAGTGCGTGGTCACCAGGCAGGTTGTTCCACTTTCCGCGAGCGCATTCACACGAGCCCAGAATTCGCGGCGCGCAAGCGGATCGACGCCGGAGGTCGGCTCATCGAGAAACAGGATGCCGGGCTCGTGCATCAACGCACAGGCCAGAGCAAGACGCTGCTTGTATCCCAGGGGCAGCTCCGCGGCGTTCATCGCGAGGTAGTCGCTAAGTTCCAGCTCCTCCAGGGCCCACGCTATGCGCTCGGTTTTGCGGCGATTCCGGAGACCATAGACATTGGCGAAGAACGACAGATTCTGCTGGACGCTCAGAGCTCCATAGAGAGAAAACTTCTGCGATACATATCCAATGCGCGCCCGCGCCGCCGCCGCGCCCGTGCGCAGATCGGCGCCCGCGACTCGCAGCGTCCCGGCAGACGCCGGCAGCAACCCGCAGAGCATCCGAAAGGTTGTCGACTTTCCCGCGCCGTTGGCACCCAGCAAGCCAAAGATCTCTCCTCTGCGCACTGAAAAGCTGACATTCTTCACCGCGGCGAAGGCGCCGAAGTAACGGAACAGGCTTTCGACCTGGACCACCGCATCATCATCGCCCGCCGCATTGCGGCCCGCTGGCAGAGGGATCGCACGATGAGGGCTGCGCTGGAAGAGCAGGCCGACAAACGCATCTTCCAGCCGCGCTGCCACGGGCTTGGGTGACAGGTGGATACCCAGACCGTCCGGGAGTAGCGGCGCCTCGGGCTTTTCCATCACGATGCGCAATCCATCATCCTGAATCACTGTATCGATCACACCCGGCAAGCGGGCAATCCGAGACTGAAGTCTGCGTGGCTGAGTGGAGGCTCCCTCCAGAAGAAAAGAGTGGCCCTCCATCGGTGCGATCAGTTGAGACGGTTGCCCCTGCGCAAGAATCTCTCCTTCGTGCAATAGGAGGACATGATCGCATCGCTCGGCCTCGTCCATATACGCCGTGCTCAGCAGAACCGTGACCCTCTCATCGGCTACCTGCTGCCGGATGATGCTCCACAGCTCCCTGCGCGAGATTGGGTCCACACCGACGCTCGCCTCATCAAGCAACAGCACCTGCGGAGGATGAATCAGCGTGCATGCCAGTCCAAGCTTCTGTTTCATCCCGCCAGAGAGCTGCCCGGCGCGCCGCCCGCGAAATGGACCAAGCGCCGTCATGGTGAGCAGCATATCGAAGCGCGCCTTTCGCGGCCCGTCCGGAATGTTGTGCAGATCGGCAAAGAGCGTGAGGTTCTCTTCGACCGTGAGATTTTCATAGAGTCCAAAGCGCTGCGGCATGTAGCCGATCCGAGCCTGGAGCCGCAGTGCCTCTCCGGGCAGAGTGTGGCCGAGCACGCGAATCTCGCCGGAGTCGCCCCGGAGGATGCCTGCAAGCAGCCGAAGAAGCGTTGTCTTGCCCGCGCCGTCCGGACCAATGAGCGCCGTCATGCTCCCTTCCGCGATTTCGAATGAGATATCTTTCAGTGCCTGCTTGCGGCCTGGTCTCTTGCCGAAGGACTTCGACAGGTTCCGGACAGCGATCACGCTCATGTCACTGGTCCTCGCAGGGATGCGCGTCTATTCCGTGAACAGGATTGTTGCTGAGAGGAATAATGACCGTTGCCGGCATGCCCAGGCGAAGTCGATGTCCCGGATTGCAGGCGTAAACGCGCACGCGATAGACAAGCTGAGAACGCAGTTCCGTCGTTTCGACATTCTTGGGTGTGAATTCAGATACCGGGGAGATGAAGCCCACCCATCCTGGAAATTGCTGGCCGGGAAAACTATCCACCTGGATCCATGCGCGCATGCCCAAAGCGACCTTGCCCAATTGCGTTTCCGGCAGATAGGCGCGTACCCAGAGAGGATTATCGAGAGCCAGAGTAAAGACCGGCGTTTGAGGGGTCGCCATATCCCCGGGTTCCAAAATCCTGTTCTGAATCACACCCTCGGCGGGGGCGTAAAGCTGGGTATCGGCCAATTGCCTCTGCGCCAGGGCCAGCGCTGCCTGATTGGCCTGAAGCGTTGCCTTGGCCGCGGCGATATCCTCCTTGCGAGGGCCGATCACGGCCAGTCGCAGGGCCTGCTGTTTTGCCTGGAGGATATGTTCGTCGGCGGCGAGCTCCGCCTTCCGCGTCAGGTAGGCGCGGAAGGCGTCATCCCGAATCTGCAGCGAAACGTATTGCTGTCTGGCGAGCGTTTGCTGGCGCTGATACAGCAGTTCAGCGTTCTTCACGTTCGCTTGCGCGGCGGCCACATTGGCTCGGGCCGCGGCTGCGTTAGCTCGCGCCTCCGCGATCTCTTCGGGGCGGCTGCCGGCCCGCAACCGCGCCACAACCTGTTGCTGCGCGGCAACGATGGATTGATCACGCGCCACAGCGTCGGTGTAGCGCTGTTGAACCAGTCGGCCAAGCAACTGACCGGCATGCACCGCGCTGCCTTCGTCAACCAGCAGCCTGCTAATTCGCTCGCTGTCGTTAAAGGCGATCTGCACCTGCCGGATGTCGACGTTGCCATAAATCGTTACCCGGTCATTGTCCGTGTGCTTTTGCTCAATCCTTCGCCAGGCGAAGAAGCCCGCGGCAAAGAGGATCAGAATTGCCAGAATCGAAACGCGCCTCTTCATCGAAATCATGCAGAATCTCCCAATCCACCCGCGTTCCTGTTCAATGGGAGCCATCGCCGTTGAGCAGGAAGTTGATGTTTTCAATGTCCAGAGGCGTTAGCACCCCCGCTGCCGCCTTGAGCCGTGTTCGCGCCACCAGTTGCGTATAGAGAGCCAGATAATAATTGCGTTGCGCCGCCGCGTAGTTGCTGGTCGCCGTCAGCAGATCGATGATCGACCGGCTCCCGATTTCGTAACCCTTGCGTGTTCCGTCGAGCGACACCTTCGCCGAGGTCACCGACTGCTGAGCGGTTTCGTACTGGGCAACACTGTTCTCGAACTCCAGGAATGCGGTTTGCGTTTCCAGTTTGATCTGGTCCTGCATGCCTGCGAGATTCTCTCGGTTTGCCCGAGCCAGCGCCCGGGCCTGGTGAATGCTGGCGCGCGTGTGTCCTCCCTCAAAGATCGGGATCTGAAGGTTGAGAGAGGCGCCTGCCTGGTCAACGGCGACAGGCGGGATCAGCGTGCCGGCGGCATGTTGTGCGACTCCGCTCAGCGTAAGTATTGGCCAGCGCCCGCGCTCAGCAAACTGCACTTGCTGCTCTGAAACATGCAGTGTCGCTCTGGCCTGCCGGAGCAGCGGCTGGTTCTTAAGAGCGGCGGCGACCCAGGCACCCACCGCATCCGGATGCGGACCCGTTGCCTCAAGTTTGCTCACATCCCGCAACCTCCCCACGGAATGATGCGTGAGGCTCTCCAGTTCGTTCTTTGCCACTGCAACCGCGTTCTTCGTCTGGATCAAATAGGCATTTGCGGCATCCAGCTGCGCCTGAGCCTCTTCGACAGCAATGATGTCTCCGGTTCCGACTTTCAGGCTGGCATTGGTCTGGTCGCGAATGCTCTGCAGCAGTTCGACCTGCTGCTTCGCCACGCGCTCGTTTGCTTGCGCTTGCAGCACGCCGAAGTACCCCCGTGTCACCTCCAGGGCGACAACCTGCTCCGCGTATGCCAGGACCGCTTCACTGGCCTGAATCCGGCTATCCGCCTGCCTCATCGCAATCACGCTCTGACCGTCGAAGAGGGACTCCGTCAGGCTCGCGCTGAAGACATCGGAATGGTAGCCCGTGGATATAGTCTGAGCGCCGAAGCCCGTAACATGTCCCGTGTTCATGCCCCCGCCGGCAGCCGCGCTGAGATGCGGAAGCAGCGCCGAACGGGCCAGAGGCTTCCCCGCCAGATCAGCATCCAACCGCGCGCGGGCCTGGGCAATCAGTGGTGAGGAACCAGCCGCCTGCTGATACGCCGTTTCCAGATCCTCCTCCGCCGGTTGCGCCGCTGCGAGCGTCACGCACCACATGGCCCCCAGCAGGAAGACTGAGAGTGCCGAGCGCAGGCGCCTGACTGCAATCACACGCATTCCTTCCCATGAGCCGTAAGACTCTCTCTTCGTCGAGAGCACTGTCATGTCATTTCCCCAGAGGGCGTCTTTGCCGTCGCCATCTTGCATCCGCTGCATCCAACGCTCATCATGTGGATCGCCCTTGCCTACCGGGATCTCTCCTTAAGAACCTGAGTCGCGCAGGTGAAAATGTTGCATATGCAAGGAGTAAGCAGACGGTAATAAACCATGGTCCCTTTGCGGCGGTCCTCGACGATCCCGTGCGCGCGCAACAGCGCCAGATGCTTCGAGACAGTCGACAGATCACAGCCGACCAGATCTCGGATTTCTCCCACCGAACACTCGCCGCGACTCAGCCGGTCGACGATGATCAGCCGCGATTCGTGGGCAAGAGCCTTGAGTACCGTGGCCTGTTTCGTAAATGGATTGCGTTTGTCCAGGGTGGCCATCAATTTCCTTCTTGGCCAAGTTGCCACTTATCGATAGCAGACGGCAGTGCGCGCCATCACATCCCAAACCTCACACGCAGGAAATAATGATCACCCTTAAACGAACCCCAGGCGTACTCAGACGGGATGTGGCCCGATTCAATGCGCGCTTCCCGAATAGAGCAACATGCTCGGCGTGGCAGCGACGCGCTCCCGAGCCGCCGATATCAATCGGACGTCACCCTTCGTCCGTGCGGCATGGATCCCCCCGTTCAGATTTCGTCCGCTATCTCGGTGTCGCCCTTTCCGAAGCATCCAAACCGCAGGGATAACGCAGGCAGTACGAGCAGATTCAAGGCTGTTGAAGTCAGCAATCCACCCAAGATGATGATCGCCATGGGGCCTTCAATCTCCCGGCCTGGGTCACCTGAGCCCAGGGCCAAAGGCAGCAATCCCAGACCGGTGACGCTGGCGGTCATCAGAATGGGCGCCACTCGTTCGGAGGCCCCGCGAATCGCAGCTTCCAGACCCCAACTCATACCCTCCTCTGAAACCAGATGCTCGTAGTGCGAGACAAGCATGATGGAGTTTCGCAGCGTGATGCCGAAAAGGCTCACGAATCCAATCAAGGCGCCGAGCGAAAGAGGCGTTCCGGTGACGAATGCGATCAGCACTCCACCGGCAAGCGCAAACGGAAGATTGGCACCCACCAGCAGGAGGTTGCGAATGTTCATCATCACAACGGAAAGCAGAATGATGATCAGCAGCGCGGCGATGGCTGCGTAAACCATCAGATCGCGATGCGCCTTCGCCTGAGCCGCCGCGGTTCCGGTGAACTGGAAATAAGTTCCGGAAGGAAGTGTGACTCGCGTGCGGATCATCTTCTGCGCCTCGCGGACGAAGGAGCGCGCGCTTCGCCCTGCCACATCGAGCGTGATCGTCTGCACTCTGCGTCCGCCGTTGTGAAGGATGACGTAGCGCCCGGCTCGCTCGTATACGTTGGCAAGGTTTCCCAGCGGTACGAAATTTCCCGCCGGGCTTTTGAGTGGCAGCGACGCAATCTGCGATGGGCTCCTCCTGTCTGAGGAGTCAAGCATGACCGCAACGTTAAAGGCCTTGTTTCCTTCATACACTTGTCCTACGTTCGTTCCGCCAAAGGCTGTCTGAACGGCATCGAGTACTGATGCGGGCTGAAAGCCCCAGCGCGCAAGTTCCCCGGGCAGCAAACGAACGACTACCTGCGGCGTTCCGGGCGGCGACTGAATTCGTACTGCGCGGGCGCCCGGAATGGAGCGAAGCACTGCGGCTATTTGTTGCGCCTTGCGGTCCAGCACGCCCAGATGCGACCCATAAAGATTCAGGACAACAGCGGCGTTATAGCCTGAGATGACCCCTTCCATCCTTTCCTTTAGAAATGTGTTGACCGTGAATGTCATTCCGGGAAAATTCCGGAGCGTGTTGTGAATGCCCGTCAGCGCCTTCTGGTTTTGGTCACCGTTAAGATGTGGCTGCAGCGCGACATCGATTTCGGTCTGATAGGGGCCGCGGGTCGCAGAAAGACTCGCCCGTCCGATTTTTTCACCCACGTCGGCAACGTAAGGCGCCTTCTTCAGCGCGTTGTTAATCCGCCTTCCGAGGCGGACTGAGTCTCGCAGTGAGTTACCTGGCTGGCCGACCGCGTGCACGATGTATTCATCTTCGTGAAACGGTGGCAGAAAAGAGGAGTGGAACGCAGGCAGCACGATAATGGCAGGCGCGGTCAGCCCCACGACGGCAACCATAACCAGCGCCGGCGCGCGTTCCACAAACAGGAGCACAGGACGATAACCGGACTTGAGCCAGCGCACCAGAGGCGGCTCCTGCCTGCCGAGGGCCTTGCGTCCGATAAGCAGCAGGCAAAGAGCCGGCGTAACCGTCAGCGCCACCAGTAAAGAGGCCATGATGGAAAGGATGTAGGCGACTCCCAGAGGCCGGAAAATCGCGCCCGTCATTCCACTCATCAGCAGGACAGGAAGAAATACCAGCGCCACCGTGAACGTCGCGTAGACAACTGCGCTGCGAACCTCAATGGAGGCGTCAAATATCACTGAAAGATTCGGCCGTGGATTTTTCGCGTGCATGTTTTCACGCAGGCGGCGAAGAATGTTTTCCACGTCAATGACCGCGTCATCGACAACCTCCCCGATGGCAATAGCCAATCCGCCGAGTGTCATGGTGTTGAGCGTGTAGCCCATGTAGTTCATCACCATGATCGCGACCAGTAGCGAAAGAGGAATCGCCATGCATGAAATCGCAGCCGTTCTGAAATCGAAGAGGAAAAACAGGATAACGATGACGACCAGGAAGGCGCCAATCGCAAGCGATGCGCCGAGATTGTTGAGTGCGTTGGTAATGAAGTTGGCCGGGCGGAAGATCTTTGCGTTAAGCTGGATGCCCTTGCGGCGTAAAGTCGGCCGAAGGCCGTTGAGCACCTGATCGATTCGTTCCGACACAGCCAGCGTGTTAGCTCCGTATTGCTCGTTCACCCGCATCAGGATGCCTGGCTTGCCATTGATTAGCGCGGCGCCAATCTCGGGCTGCGGCGCTTCCACCACGTGAGCTATCTGTCCAAGGGTGACATTCACGCCCTTGTGGTGCACCAGCACCGTGCGCGCGATCTCCTGCGTGGTGAGCGATTGTCCTTCGGTATGCAGAATAAAGCGCTGATTTGCGGTGCTCACAAAGCCGGCGCCCCGCACCGCGGTCGCTCTTCGCGCCGCCGCCAGAACCTGGTTCACGCTCAGGTTGTACTGGATCAGCCGCTGCGGCAGGAACTGAATCTGGTATTGCTTGATTTCGCCGCCCCAGATGGGAACGTTCGTGACGCCGCGCACGGAGAGCAACGCGGGCTTGATGATCCAGTCAGCCGCGGTTCGCAGTCGCATCGGCGTCAGGGTACTAGACGTCACCCCCAACTCCATCACGTCGCCCGTTGAGCTCATCAGGGGCGACATGAGAGGCGGCTGAACACCGGCCGGCAGCCGTCCCTCCAGCGTGCTCAGTTGTTCTGCGACCAGTTGCCGGTCGCGATAGATGTCGCTGCTGCGATGGAAAACAACCTGAACGTCCGAGAGCCCCTGCAGCGATCTTGACATCATGGACTGGATGCCAGGTGCTCCGTGAATGGCAAACTCGATGGGCTGGGTTACCAGCAGCTCTGTCTGTTTCGGTGAGAGTCCCGGCGCTTCAGTCATGATGGAAACGACTGGAGGAGCAAACGACGGGAAAACGTCATATTTTGCTGTCGTCAGGGAATAGACGCCGTAGCCCAGCAGCGCTACAGACAACGTCAGCAGAACCTTCTTGCGGTGCAGGGCAAAGCGAACAATGGCTCTCAGCATCGTTAGCGCTGCCCTCCTCGTGCAACTTCGTGCGAGGACTTGCCGTCGGCCAGCTCGACGGCAAGTATCTGTTGAGCATCCTGTGTCACGACAGAGGCGCCGGGCTGGAAGCCCCGCGCCATGAACCAGCCGCCGGAGGTGGGGATGTCCGTCGCAACGCCACGCCGAAGAAATCTGTCCGCGCCTGTGGCGATGTAGGCCCATGCCTTTCCATGCAGCCAAACCACCGCGCTTGCCGGAACGATGACGCCGCTATGGAGGGCCCCCACGCCAAAGCGCGCTATCAGGTTCAATCCTGGCGCAAGCCCCGGACGCGACTGCGTAATGTAGAGGTATCCTGCCCCTTGCACTCGCGGGTCCACCTGCGGAAGCGCCGAAACGCGGTGAGCATGGGCGTGTCCGCCCGCGGGCAGATCGAACTCAATTGTGGACGGCGCCGAAAGGTTCTCCCCCATGGGAATGGTCATCTCGAGCAGCACATCATCGCGATGCAGCAAGCTCCTCAGGGAACCGGTGTTGTGGGCCACCCATGCGGCAATTGCTTGGCCCCAGCTTTGGCGGACAGCTCCAACGGCCAGCGAAAGATTCTCCCGTGCAAGCCGAACGTCCACTTCATTTGTCTTGTAAACTCCCTCCGCGGCCTGCACGGCTTTCGCGGAGACATTCTGCTGTTCGCCGAAGAGCTTTGCCAGGCGCTGGTATTCCTGCCGGGAGACGCTGGCGGTGATCTCCGCCTTCTGCACCTGCGCGGATGCCGTCGCGTAATTGGAAACCAGAGTCTGCAGATTACCCAACGCCAGAACCATGGCTGGAAGCGTCATCTGCGTGCCGCCCCGCACTGATCGCAGCGGCGCTTCAACAAGCCCAAGGTTATGCTGCGCTTCCTTGCTGAGGTGGATCACAACCTGTCCGTTCTCCCGCGTCACTTTCGCAGCAGGCGGCGCCGCGCCCGCGCGTGCGGAGTGAACCGTCTGTCTTGCAGAGACCGCCTTCCATCCGAGAGTCAGAATCGCGGCGGTACATATCAACGCCGCCGCCACCGCGAGCCACTGACTGTTGCTCCTCTTCATTGCGCCCCCTTTTGACCTTTTGGAAGGATCGGCTTCAGCCTTGCATCTCGCCATCCGCCGCCTGACGCTGCTTCGGCGTGGATCGAAGATTGTGTTCGGAACATGATCTCGTCCGGCGCAAGCGGGCGCTCCACCGCGTCTTCCAACGCCCCCAATGCGGTTTGTGTCCGCCCCAAGGCGGTCAGCCAGGTTTGCGCCATGGCGGGCCTTTGCATGAGTACGGCATTCAGCGCCAGGCGGCCGGCCTCACCGGCTGCGACCCTGCCGCGTTCCTTGGGAATGACTCCGCGCTCAAGCTGCATCAGAGCCTGTTCAGAGGCATTCCAATTCCGCCACGCGCTCCGGTAGCCGGCAAGAGCTTCTTCACTCTCGGCGATGGCGTCGGCCTGCGTGCTAAGAAAAGCAGCGGCTGCCGCCTTGCGCTGAGCCTCCGCCTGAGCGATCGGTCCTTGATTGTGATTGAACAGCGGTAGCGTCACGGCATACCGCAGTCGGAAGTAGTCGCTGTTCAGGTTGTAGCCGGGGCCGATCAGGATATTCGAGTGCTGTCGGGCGATTTGCAACTGCAGAGCCTTCTGAGCCGCGGCGTATTCTGCCAGTGCTTTCCGCACGTCGAGACGGTTGAGTACAGCATCGCGCTGAATCTGTTTGGATGAAATGGAGTGTGCGCTCGGCGGACGGGTGAAGCCCGGCCATACGAGATGAATGCCCCTCAGTGCGGTCACCGGCACGCCGATCGACGCCGCCAGTGCCGCCCGAGCTTCGGGGATGCGGCCCTCGGCGGTTTCAACCCGCATATGGGTTTGAAGCAGCAAAAGCCGCGCATTGGAGACCAGGGGTCGCGAAATCTCCCCCGCGGCAAGCCGTTGACGAAGCAGCGCGACACGATGAGACTGCAAACGCTCCTGGGCTTGCAGCAACCCCGCTTCCCGCGCAGCTACGAAGTAGTTGACCAGCGCCGCCCGTACGTTGCTGCAAACCTGCCAAGCCGTCTCGGCCAGGTTCAGCCGCGCAGCGGCGGTCAGGTCTCTGGCCTGCTCCACAGCGATCTTTCGCTTGCCGGCGGTGCGAATCTTGAACAGCAGATCGACTGCGTAAAGGTAGGGGCTGGGGATTCCGGGTCGCAGGCGAAACGTAGGATTTGGTCTTTCTCCTGCAGTGACAATTTGTGCTTTTGCAGCGCTTACCTGTGAGCGCGCCTGCTCAAGCGCTGGGCTGTAATAGATCGCCGCCAGGGTGAGCATCTTCAGGTTCCAGCTTTGCTCTGGCCAGGAGTGCAGATTGTGCCCAAGACCCTTTTCGAGAATTCTCTCCACGGCAGGACTGCTCAGCGTCCGCGACTCAAGCGACGCGGCGGTTCTTGACGGAACGAGCGCGCCAGGATCATATCGCTCGATCTTCATGCATCCCGCCAGCGGAATCACAACAAGACAAACCAGCGTGAACAGTACGATGGATTTCATCTCCACCTACCCGAACCGCTCGAAAGATGCTGGTTTGGACATATCCAGTGCTTGTCCTCCACCGAAGTCCATTTCCAAAGAAGCGGAGAACACTCCGGCTTCCGCGCTCTCCAAAGGCAATGCAAAGGCGGCGGCCGAGATGCCGAGCACGGCGCGCTGCATGGGCCCGCGCCCGGCAGGCCCATGCCGCCTGCGAAGCTTTGCAGGTAAATGCGTTGTCATGATTTGGAACCAGTCTGCTGAAAGGGGAGCAACACCGCTTCTGGTCCGGCGAATCGAAAGAAACGCTCAGACCGAAGCGCCGGACAGCGCGGCGATCCCGAAGGCTATAAGCGAAGCGGTGGCGGCGCGGCGGCAAATGCCGGCATTGGCGTGCCATGCGGCAGGCCTGCCAAAACAATCATCGGTCTAAGCCTACCGGCGATGATGGCCAGCAAAAGCAGTCCAAGCCACAGGAAGGACTTGAGCAGAGAAATGCCGGCACAGGCAACGATCAACAAGACCAGAAGCAAGCCGTGCGGTCCGAAATGCCGAAGATTGTCCAGGTGATCGCGGCATTCCCAAAGTGGATCGATCACCAGAAGTGACAAGAGCGCGAACAGCAGCAATGCAACCATCCGTTGCTTCCACGAAAGCAAGGTGGCGAGCTTCGTCCGATTGGATTGCATGCGCCGCATCGACAGTCTCAGTCTAGCAGACGGCAGATCATCTCAGCAATTTGCGCTTGCGGGCCATCATTCAGGAAAAATTCAGAATGCCGCAAGAGCTGCTTATGCCAGTCATGCTGCTCGGCGAGATCCAATCCGGTCAACGCGCAAATGAATAAGAGATCCCACCAAGCGGTAAGACGAGTCGATCGATTGCATGGTTAGCCGCACAAATTGAATTTGAGAAGATGGGATATGCCAGATGACGAAGAACTCGAGTCGGAACCAAGGAGCAGACGATTGCCCCGGACGATCTGGGCGCTGGGATTTGTCAGCCTGCTCATGGATATCTCCTCCGAGATGATCCATGCGCTCTTGCCGGTGTTCCTGGTCTCCACCCTCGGGGCCGGAACCGAAATGGTGGGTCTTGTCGAGGGGCTGGGCGAGGGAACCGCATCCGTTACCAAGGTCTTCTCCGGCTGGCTCAGCGACAGGCTCGGGCGGCGAAAGGCACTGGCGGTTGCCGGTTACGCCATCGGCGCATTATCGAAGCCCGTATTCGCAATAGCGCCCGCGGCTTCCTGGGTGTTGGGCGCTCGATTCTTTGACCGGGTGGGCAAGGGCATTCGCGGCGCGCCGCGCGACGCGTTGATAGGAGACCTTGCGCCGCCTGGAATGAGTGGCGCGGCGTTTGGTCTGCGCCAGTCGCTCGATACAGTCGGCGCATTTATCGGCCCGCTGCTCGCAATCGCCCTCATGGTGATGAGTGGTGATGATATTCGTTTCGTTTTCTGGTTGGCTCTGCCCTTTGGGCTGCTCGCCGTGGCGGTCCTGGCAATTACGGTGCGAGAGCCGCTGGCTTTGCGAACCACTCCAAAAAGACCAGCGCGCGCGCCGCTGCATCGCAGCGAACTAGCTCTGCTCGGCCCCCGTTTTCGCGCTGTCACTCTGGCTGGTTCCGTGCTTACCCTCGCGCGCTTTGGAGAAGCATTTCTGGTCCTCCGCGCCAGGAATCTCGGCTTGCCTTTGGCGCTTACGCCCATCGTACTCGTCGTCATGAATGTCGTTTATGGCCTCTCAGCTTATCCCGCCGGACGCCTTGCAGACGTTCTTGACCGGCGCGGGGTGCTCACCGTTGGATTCGCCGTGCTTGTGCTGGCAGACCTGGCGCTGGGGTTTGCCCATGGCCTCCTGGTTGGCATGATCGGCATCGCCCTCTTTGGTCTACATATGGGCCTCACACAAGGAGTGCTCTCAGCCCTCGTGTCTGACGCCGCGCCCCAGGAAGCCCGCGGCACCGCCTTTGGCGTCTTTCACCTCGCCAGCGGATTGTCGCTCCTGTTCGCAAGCCTGCTGGCTGGATTTGCCTGGCGCCTGGCCGGATCGACCGCGACATTTCTCACCAGTGCCGGCTTTGCAATCGTTGGTCTCATGCTCCTTTACACGCTGGTGAAAAGCCGTTCTTACCACCCCATCTCAGGAGCCCCCCGCTGACTGGCGAGCCCCCGCGGCTTCAAGTCTCGCGTTCAATGAATCATCCATATATGGCGCACCGCAACCTGCCGCGCCGCGTGGGATATCGCGGGTGTGACAAGAGTCACATACAGTCGTGCCGATGCCTTCCTTATAAACGATCCACCGAAAGGATCGGGCTGCCGGTCACGGCGTCCCGCATGGATACGACGCGATGAACGCCTTCAGAGATGCTGCACCTCAACCGCCGAGAGACCCGGCAACCCAGCCCGCAGCCTCCACGCGTGTCCTCAACCCCGTCCTCGCGCAGCGGATCATGAGCGCTGAAGAGGCCGCCGCCCTCATTCATTCCGGCGATCAGATCGGCATGAGCGGCTTCACCGGTTCCGGCTATCCAAAAGCAGTCCCGATTCAGCTCGCGCGGCGCATCGCCGACGAAAATCTTCGCGGTCACAAATTTCAGGTCAGCGTCTTCACCGGCGCTTCCACCGGCCCCGAGCTCGACGGCGCGCTCGCCATGGCTGGAGGAATTCATCTGCGCCTCCCCTATCAATCCGACCCCGAAACCCGCAAGCGCATCAACGCCGGCGAAATGGAATACATGGACATCCATCTGAGCCATGTCGCCCAGTTCGTCGATTACGGATTCCTCGGCAAGCTCGATGTCGCGCTCATCGAGGCCACCGCCGTGCTCGAGGATGGCCGCGTCGTGCCCAGCTCTTCAATCGGCAACAACAAAACCTGGATCGACCGCGCCGAGCGCGTCATCCTTGAAGTCAATTCCTCGCAGCCTGAGGCGCTGGAAGGCATGCACGATATCTACTACGACATGCAGGCGCCGCCCAATCGTAAGCCCATTCCCCTCGTGCGCCCCGATCAACGCATCGGAACGCCATACCTCACGGTTCCCCAGGAAAAGGTCGCGGCTGTCGTGCTTACCAACTCCTGCGACCGCAACAGTCCCTTCAAGGCGCCGGATGAAAACTCCCGGCGAATCGCCGGCCACATTCTCGAGTTTTTGACCTGGGAGGTCCGCAAGGGCCGTATGCCCGCCAACCTGCTTCCCTTGCAGTCCGGCGTCGGCAACATTGCCAATGCCGTTCTTCTCGGCCTTGAGGAAGGTCCGTTTGATGGGCTCACCTCCTACACCGAGGTCATTCAGGACGGCATGATTCGGTTGCTCAACTCCGGCAAGCTGATCTCCGCTTCGGCCACGGCCTTTTCACTCAGCCCTGAAGGGCAGGCCGAAGTGATTGCCGATATGGCGCGGTACCACAGCCGCATCGTATTGCGTCCCCAGGAAATCTCGAATCACCCCGAGATCATTCGCCGCCTCGGCGTCATCGCCATGAACGGCATGATTGAGGCCGACATCTACGGCAACGTGAACTCCACCCACGTGATGGGGTCATACATTCAAAATGGCATTGGCGGATCCGGCGACTTCGCCCGCAACGGCTACCTCTCCATCTTCATGGCTCCGTCCACCGCGCAGCACGGGAACATCTCGACCATCGTGCCCATGGTCTCGCACCTCGACCATACCGAGCACGACGTGCAGGTGATTGTCACCGAGCAGGGTCTGGCCGACCTTCGCGGCCTGTCGCCGGGCCAGCGGGCCAAACTCATCATCGAGAATTGCTCCAGTCCCGATTACAAATCCGCGCTGCTCGAGTACTTCAATCGCGCGGAACGCCTCTCCTACGGCAAACACACGCCGCACCTGCTCTCCGAATCGCTCGGCTGGCACAACCACTATCTGCGCGCCGGACAAATGCGGCCCATGGAATCAGGTCGATAAGTGCGCACGCAAGGACAGGATCACCGCCCCGCCGCCGGCTCTCCCAAGTGAGATAGAATTCTCACACTGCTGCAGTGACATCCTCACCACTCTTTGAAGAGGTGCGTATGCGTCCTTGCTGTCGTTTGTCGTCCACGGTCGCCGCCGCCGTTCTGCTCTGCACTTCACTGGCTTTTGCGCAGAGTAGGCCCGCGGACCGCCTGGTCGCGCCCATCATCAACGCGCAGCGGACCACCACCAATCCCGTTCCTGCCCTTGCCAGCAGGCAGAACGAAGTGGGCGCGGTCTCGAACACTCAGGTCTTTCATCGCATGATTCTGCTGCTCAAGCGCAGCAGCGCGCAGCAAGCCGCCCTTGCCGGCTTAATCCACCAACAGCAGGACCCCGCTTCGCCCCAGTACCACAAGTGGCTGACGCCCGCCGAATTCGGCCGGCAGTTCGGCCCCAGCGACAACGACATCGCAAAAATCGTCGGCTGGCTCAAGGCGCAGGGTTTCACCGTGCCGAATCCCCCGTCCGGCCGCCAGTTTCTCACCTTCTCGGGAACCAGCGCGCAGGTAGAGGCAGCCTTTCAGACACAAATGAATCGCTACAAGGTCAAAGGCAAAACCTATTTCGCCAACGCCACATCGGCCAGCATCCCCACTGCGCTCACGCCCGACGTCAGCGGCGTCGCCAGCCTCAATTCCTTCACCCAGTTGGCGCCGGAGTATCACCTCGCCCCGAATCCTCAGATTCAAATCAACAGTCAGGCCCTCACCGGCCCAGCCGATCTAAGCGCCATTTACGATGCCGCGCCCCTGCAGAAAGCGAACATACTCGGGCAGGGCCAGTCCATCGCGCTCATTGAAGAGAGCAACATCTCGGTCCAGGACGTCACCGATTTTCGCAAGATCGCGGGGCTTCCCGCCGCGACCGTCAACGTCATCGTGAACGGGCCCGATCCGGGCCTCGTTCCGGGTGAAGAGACCGAGGCCATCGCGGACGTCGAATACGCCGGAGCCCTCGCCCCCGATGCGACCCTGAACGTCATCGTAACCGCCAGCACGGACCTCACCCCCGGCATCGCCCTCTCCATGGCCTACGCCGTTGACAATGACATCTCTCCCATCACCTCGCTGAGCTACGGAGGGTGCGAGACGCTCGACAACACCTTCTCGCCCAACGTCGTTGCGCTCTTCAAATCACTCTATGAACAGGGCGCTGCCGAGGGCATCAGCCAGTTTGTCTCCTCCGGCGACTACGGTGGCGACGCCTGTGGAGGCACCGGCCTCAGCGCCGGCTACGGCGTCAACGCCATCGGCGACTCGCCCTGGAACGTCTCGGTCGGCGGCACCGAATTCATCATGCCCAATCCCAACGTCTACTTTCCTCCGCCCAGCTACACGGCGACCGGATACATCCCGGAGAGCGCATGGAATGACTACCTGAATCCCCAGGATGGGCGGCCTCTGGCCGGTGGCGGAGGCGTCTCGATCAACTTCACCAAACCATCGTGGCAAACCGGCCCCGGCGTTCCAGCCGATGGCGCGCGCGACGTTCCCGACGTCTCGCTACTGGCCGGCGATAATCTCGCCTACATGGTCTGCGAATCCGACCAGGGTGGAGATTGCTCCCAGGGCGACGCGATCGGCCTCATCGGCACCTCGCTGGCCACGCCCGTCTGGGCCGGCATCCAGGCTCTTGTCAATCAGAAGAACGACGAAGCCGGCGGCGCGGGCAATCCCGATCCGGTCTACTACCAGCTCGCGGCGGGCTCCAACTCGCCCTTTCACGACATCACCGTCGGTGATACCAAGGTCCCCGATGATTGCCTGGTGAGCTTCGTCATCTATTGCCCCCCGGGAACCAATGACCTCGTCGGCTACGAGACAACTTCGGGATATGACCTCGCGACCGGCCTCGGTAGCGTCGATGTCGACAAGCTGGTGACCAGCTGGACTCCAACAACCGGAACCGGCGCGGCCACCGTAACCCTCAGCACGGGAGGCGTCACCAGCATTACGCACGGCGATGCGCTCACCGCCACGGTGACCCTCACCGGAGCCGGATCCACCACTCCCACCGGCGACGTCGTGTTGATGGCCGGTTCGCAGGGCGTGGATCGCATCACCCTGGGCGCGGGCGGGACGGCCACGCTCACATTCGGAACCTCGTCCGGTGTCGAATTGCCCGGCGGAAGCTACAACCTGGTGGCGCACTACGCCGGCGACTCGAATTTTGCTCCGGCCAATTCTAATGCTGTGGCCATGACCGTCACTCCCGAGCCCACCACCACAACAATCTCCAGCAGCGCCACCAGCGCAATCCCCTACGGCACCCCGGTCACGCTGACAGCCGCGGCCTACGGCAACAACAGCGGCACCGGCTATCCCGTTCCCGGCGCCTACACCTTTACCGACGGCACAACCACCCTGGGCACCACCACCCTGGTGGGAACCGGCGCAGGACAGGCCTTCGCCACGGCCGGCGCCACGGCAAGCCTGCTCTGCTGCTCCACCGCCATACTCGGCGCGGGCACGCACCAGATTGTCGCCAGTTCGCCGGCGGCCAGCGCCAGCTTCCAGGCCAGCACCTCCTCGCCCACAACCGTAGTCGTCAACAAGAGCAAGGTGCTCGTTGAGCTCACGCCCACCTACACCAACCCGGCTGTCAATACTCCCGTCAACCTGGCCGTCGACGTCCTGCCGCTCTATGAGGCAAACAATTCGCTCTACACCACCTTTGCCCCCGTCACCGGCAACGTCGACTTCTACGACACAAGCACAACCCCGGAGACAAACCTCGGTACCGTCGCGCTATCGGGAGATACCGCTACGCTCCCCGTTACCTTCACGAGCACTGGACTGCACACCGTCGTTGCGCAATACGAGGGCGACGCCAACGATATTGCCAACAGCTCCGGTGCCGTCGATATCACCGTAGGCACCAAGGCTCCAACCGCCATCACCATCAACGGTGGGCCCGGCTGGACCTACGCACCCTCCCCCTTCACGCTCACCGCGACCGTCGCCGCCGGCTCCGCCGGTGCCACACCCACAGGCACCGTCACCTTCACCGACGCCACCGCCAACAACGGCGCGGGCGCATCCATCGGCACTGCGACCCTCGGCGCCAATGGAGTCGCTCAGCTCACCATCAGCACGCTCAGCCCGGGCGTGCACTCCATTACCGCGAGCTATCCGGGCGACGCAAACTTTTCGGGCGCGGTTTCGCAGGCTGCGCAAGTCACTATCGTCGCCATGACCCTCTCGCCCGGCTCCTCCACGGTCACGGTTGCCGCCGGCCAAAGCTCCTCCGCAATCCCGATATCCTTCGCGACCAACCCGGTTTCCACAAACTATTACTTCTCATTCGTAAACCTCACATGTTCCGGCCTGCCTGCAGGAGCCACCTGCGTCTTCACGCCGACGACCTTCAACCCCACCTTCGACCCTTCCACAGACGTGCTCTCCGGTTCGTCCTCGCTCACCATTGACACCAACGGCCCAACCTTGCAGCAAGCGCAGAACACTCCGCCGGTGACTCCGTGGGGCGGAGCCGCCACCCTGGCTCTGGCCGGACTGCTTGGCTTTGGCCTCTTCCGCCGCCGTCGACGCCTCCTCGCCTCGCTCTCGGTGATGCTGCTCCTCGTCTTCTTCGCCGGCCTCGGAGGATGCGGCAGCGGGGGCAAGTACAACATCACCAATCCCGGAACCGCGGCCGGCACCTACGCCGTCACCATCGCCGGAACCATGGCCGTGCAGCCCTTCGGCACCTACACCACAACCACCAAGGTCAATTTGACGGTGACGGGCCCGGGAAAATGACCACGCACGCGTGAGACCAGCGGCAAGGGAGAATCAGGCCTCCCCAACCTGCGGGAGCGGAAAGAACCGCCCGGCCGCCCTGTCCCAGCCTGAAGCGAAAACAGGCCGCGCCTCACGCCCTTGCTCTGGTTTGTGCTGCGAACTGCAACCCAAAACCATTCCCCGGGGACA